>JAACZX010000049.1 GCA_009996555.1 Chitinophagaceae bacterium
AATGTGTTGATCCTGTTTTACCCGCAGGCATTATCAAGTACGTGTACAAAAGAACTTTGTGCTGTGCGGGATGATATTGCCCGTTACAACAATGCCAACGCACAGGTGCTTGGAATATCTGTTGATTCGGTATTTACCCTGAAACGCTACAAAGAGGAGCAGGGGTATAACTTTCCACTACTAAGCGACTTTAATAAAGAAGTATCAGCCGCATACGATTCATTGTATGAAAACTGGATACTTGATATGAAAGGAGTATCGAAGCGTAGTGCGTTTGTGATTGATAAAGAAGGCATTATTCAATATGCAGAACTGGTGGAGGTAAAAGACGCAGTACCTGATTTTGAAGCAATTAGCCAATGTCTGGCTGAATTGAATTAGGCTTATTTAGGCAGGAGGAAGGCGAGTAGTAATAGAAAATTGTCTTCCTCCTGTTAAGATTTGTGAAAAAAAGCTTGTAAATTGCTAATAATAAAACTAAGTTTGTTTCGTTGAAACGGATTTTTACCATAATTGCCTGTATCCTTTTGATAGCCACAGCAACCGCCCAGACCGACAGATCTTCGTCTGGAAACGCTGAAAATGTGGTTAAGGCAGTACGTTTTTATCCCAATCCAGCTTCTTCCTTTATCAATTTTGAATTCAAAGACGTTAAGCTTTCAGATTACTCGATCAAGCTGTTCAATTTTATTGGCAAAAAAGTTTTAGAAGTGAACAATCTTACTCCACGTACTGTGGTAAGCCTCAACGACTTCTTCCGGGGCGTATATATCTTCCAGTTAACCGATCGCAACGGTAAAGTTGTGGAAAGCGGTAAGTTCCAGGTAGTAAAATAATTTCCTTTTTGTTTCAGGTTGCCAGTTTCAGGTTTGTACCTGAGTAACCTGTTTTCCCAAACTTGGAACCAGCAACCTGAAACCAGTAACTTATTACTTTGTACTTCCAACTTCGTCCCTCGTACTTTATCAAAGCACCTGCACTATCAAAAACTTCAAATAATGTGTATTCTCCCAGCCCCAAACAATCGGGTGATCGGAGCTTTGCGTTTGAAAGGTAACCTGGCGTAATTGCCGGCGTGCATCTTTCGCTGCCATTTGTATGATCTCTAAAAACAGATCGGGCTGAACCAGGTTGGTGCAGGAAGAAGTAACCAGGAAACCACCCGGCTTCACCAGCTTCATGCCCCGCAGGTTAATTTCTTTGTAACCGGTAATGGCTTTTTGAATCGTTGCCCTTGATTTGGTAAACGATGGGGGATCAAGCATCACCACATCATATTGCTTGCCTTCTTTCACCCATGTTTTCAATACATCAAAAGCATTTACGCATTCAAATTTGCATTTATCAGCAACGCCATTTAATTCGGCATTTTTATTACACATGGCAATGGCACTTTCAGAAATGTCTAACCCATGCACACTCTTTGCTCCATACTTTGCTGCATGAATTTCGAAGGTTCCGGTATAGGTAAAGGCGCCCAATACCTCTGCATCTTTTACAATATGCTCAATGTGTCTGCGGTTGTCCTGTTGATCGAGGAAGTAGCCGGTCTTTTGTCCATTGGCAATATCAACATGAAACTGCAAACCGTTTTCGTTGATGATAATATTTGTATCGAAGGGCTCGCTTAAGAAACCTTTTTTCTGCTCCATGCCTTCCAGCTCACGAATAGGCACATCGTTGCGTTCGTAAATGCCTTTGGGTTGGAAAATTTGATTGATGGCTTTTACAATAGCATCTTTCCACAAATCAATACCCAGCGCCAGTGTTTGAATAACAAAATGATCGTTGAACTTATCAATGATCAGTTGTGGTAAACCATCAGCTTCACCAAAAATAAGGCGGCAGTTTTCTTTGTAGCCCATTTGCTGGCGGTGTTTCCAGGCTTCACTCAACTTGCGTAAAAAGAAATCATCGTTGATCTCTTCATTCTTTTTCCGGGTAAGAATGCGCACTAATATCTGTGACTTGGGGTTGAAGTATCCTCTTCCCAAAAATTTATCGTCATGTGTATGCACATCTACAATGGCACCTGCTTCTGCATTTCCTTCCACACGGTTTACTTCGTTTGCAAACACCCATGGATGCCCGTTTAATACTCTTTGTCCAATCTTTCTGTTAAGGATCACTTTTGTCATAGCGGGCAAAGGTATTTTTAAAATGTGAAGAATCGTGCAACGGAATAAAACCGATTATGGTCAACCCTTAAATGTGGAGAATGAAATCATATCATCTTTTTCTGATGACAGGCCTGATGTTACTTTCTGCGTGCGCTAAGCAATCAGTAAAAGGGCAATTTAAAGCAAAGCTGATCGATTCGTTTTGTGTATTTAACATCGTGCAGATTGAGAACGCTAAAGGAAGTGTGAAGGGGATGAACTGGACTAATTCTGCCGGCACACAGTATAAAAATGTGTTTACAGTACAGAATTTTTGCGACTTTAATGCTGCTGGTATTCAGGAAGGAGAAACGTTTACAGCTGAATTAATTGAAGATGCAACTAACCAGGCGTGTGCTGTTTGTTATGGCTACATGGAAACTCCGCCACTTCAGCTCAGCATCAGGGTCATTCAATAAGTTTTTCTTTATGTTTTATATGTTTAGCCCGGCATCCCTCTTTTGCGGGATGCCTTTCTTTTCTGTATAACAGGACAATTTGTCCCAATTTGCCCATTGGCAATATTCTTGACGAACTTACCTTTGCCGACAATTTTACCATTTATGGATCAAAAGACGAACGAAATGACAGAACAAAACACAACCGATGTGAACAATGCCGCCTTCAGTGCAGATATCAACACCGATGAAAATATTGCCGGTGTTCATCACCTGAATGAGCAGATTGCCGAGGAAAGCGAGCTCGAGAAGTTGAAAGAAGCTTTGGAAGAGGAAAAGAAAAAGTACCTCTACCTCATGGCTGAGTTCGATAATTTCCGTCGCCGCACAGCAAAAGAAAGAGTGGAGCAAATGCAGACTGCAGGCAAAGAAGTAATTGTTTCGTTGCTGGAAGTGCTGGATGACGCTGATCGTGCAGAAGCTGAATTAATCAAGGCAGGAGCGGTTGATGAAGGCGTGAAACTGGTGTTTCATAAACTTCGTTCATTGCTGCAAGGCCGTGGACTGAAACTGATGGACGCAAAAGGACAGGACTTTGATGCCGATAAACATGAAGCCATTACTGAAATTCCTGCTCCAAGCGAAGAGCTGAAAGGAAAAGTGATCGATGAAATTGAAAAAGGATATCTACTCAACGATAAAATCATCCGCTTTGCAAAAGTGGTTGTAGGGAAATAATTTGAAAATAAATTCAATTTGAAAATTTGAGAATGTAAGGAATTAGCACATTTTCAAATTCTCAAATTTCCACATTATGAAAAGAGATTTTTACGAAATACTGGGTGTGGGCAAAACTGCTTCTGCAGATGAGATCAAAAAAGCTTATCGCAAAGTGGCTATGCAATACCACCCCGACCGTAACACCGGAAACAAAGAAGCTGAAGAGAAATTTAAAGAAGCTGCAGAGGCTTATGAAGTGTTAAGTGATGCAGATAAGAAAGCTCAATACGATCGTTACGGGCATGCAGGTGTAAGCGGCAATGGCCGTGGTGGATTTGGTGGTGGTGGTGCACATGGCATGAACATGGAAGATATCTTCAGCCAGTTTGGAGATATTTTTGGTGATGATGTGTTTGGCAGTTTCTTCGGCGGTGGTCAGCGCAGAGGTGGTGGTGGAAAGACAAGAGGTGTTCGTGGCAGCAACCTGCGTGTTCGCATAAAACTTAATTACGAAGAAATTGCAAAAGGCGCCAATAAAACCATTAAGGTTAAAAAATATGTTGGCTGTACTACTTGCGGCAGTACCGGTGCAAAAGATAAAAGCAGCATGCAAACCTGCGGTACCTGCGGTGGCAGCGGCCAGGTACGACGTGTACAAAATACATTCCTCGGGCAGATGCAAACGGTAACCACCTGTCCAACCTGTAATGGTGAAGGTTCAACCATTGCAAATAAGTGTACAGCATGTAAAGGTGAGGGTCGTGTGTATGGCGAAGAAAATATCAGCATTGATATACCCGCTGGTGTGCAGGAAGGTATGCAACTGAATGTGAGTGGCAGAGGTAATGCAGGCGAACGTGGCGGTCCTGCCGGTGATTTGATTGTATTGATCGAAGAAGAAGCGCATCCCCAGCTTCACCGTGATGGACTGAACGTAGCGTACGATCTTCATATTTCCTTCCCCGATGCTGCATTTGGTATCCAGGCTGAAGTGCCAACTATCGACGGTCGTGCAAAAATTAAAATACCGCCGGGTACACAAAGCGGAAAAGTTTTCAGACTGAAGGGAAAAGGATTTCCTGCTGTACAGAGTTATGAAAAAGGTGATCAGCTGATCTACGTAAATGTGTGGACGCCGCAGCATCTTAACTCCGAAGAAAAAGCAATGCTGGAAAAATTGCAGCAAAGCCAGAACTTTCATCCAAAACCAGAGAAGGGAGAAAAAGGTTTCTTCGAGCGGGTGCGGGAAATGTTTAGCTAAGAACAGCAAGTAACAATAGTACGTGGCGAGTGTTGAGCTCGCCACTTTTTTATGTCGTTAAGTGTTTTGGCCAGGTGGCACAACTGCGCCTTTTTTAAGATAACTGCGGGTGAGCCACCCCAAATACAGCGGGTGGCTCACTCATCATTCCTTATTTTTATGTTCTTTCAACCATCTGGCAAACATGAATGACAAACTGATCTATTCAATTCCGGCACGTTTCCGGCGCATTGAGAATTTGCATATTCTTTTCTGGCTAATAAAAGATGCCTGCTGGGCATTGAACCTGCATGTTCCCGGGCTTATTATGATTGTGCCCACCGTTCTTGCGGCTCTTGTCATTACATGGCAAACGAGAAAGATCACATCGGAGCTGGTGCATAACCTGGCAGTAGTGTTCTGGATCTTTGCTAACTGCACCTGGATGATTGGCGAGTTCTATGGCTGGGATGAAGGCCTGTTCGGATTGCGGCACATGGCACTGATTCCGTTTGGCATCGGGCTGGCAATACTGGGCGTTTATTATGGTATGTATTATTCCAGCCAGCGTTTCAGGGCAAAGATGACACGGCAAACAGAAGATGCATTGAAACAAGAACTGGATCAGCATCCCGTTAAATCAGCCTGACTTCGCTTCGGATGGTTACCGCTCAATGGTTATCTTTGCGCTCCATTTATAACAGTTTCATGTTGAATGTTTAAAGTTTAATGTTTTCAACTTTAAACCTTTAGCCTTAAACCTCAAATTTTTCTATGTACCGTTCTCATACCTGTGGCGAATTAAGAAGTAATCATATAGGAACAACTGTAACCCTTGCGGGCTGGGTGCAAACAGTAAGAAAGCTTGGAACAGCCATTACTTTTGTTGATCTGCGTGACCGTTATGGCATCACTCAATTGTTGATAGGTGAAGATCTTTCCGGTCAGCTGGACGAAAATCCGCTGGGCCGTGAGTTTGTATTGCAGGCAACCGGTACCGTTAGTGAGCGTAGTAATAAAAACCCCAACATCGCCACAGGCGATATTGAAATAATCGTAACGGAGTTTAAAATTTTAAATAAATCAGCAGTTCCGCCTTTTACCATTCAGGATGATACGGATGGTGGCGATGACCTGCGGATGAAATACCGTTTTCTCGATTTACGTCGTAATGCAGTGAAACGTAATCTTGAATTGCGTTATGCCGTTAACCGTGCTGCAAGAAACTATTTGCATGGCAATGGTTTTATGGATATTGAAACCCCGTTCTTAATTAAATCAACTCCTGAAGGTGCAAGAGATTTCGTAGTGCCATCGAGAATGAATCCCGGGCAGTTTTATGCGTTGCCACAAAGTCCGCAAACATTTAAGCAATTGTTGATGGTGAGTGGTTACGATCGTTACTACCAGATCGTAAAATGTTTTCGTGATGAAGATCTGCGTGCCGATCGTCAGCCGGAGTTTACACAGATCGATTGTGAAATGGCGTTTGTTGAACAGGAAGATATTCTCAACATGTTTGAAGGCATGATCAAATCCATTTTCAAAGATGTAAAGAACATTGATTATACAGAAGCGGTTGAACGCATGACTTGGGAAGAGGCGATGTGGCAATATGGAAATGATAAACCTGATATCCGTTTTGGTATGAAGGTTTGTAATATCAAATTTCCCGGTCACACCTTCACAACCAAACAAAGCCAGCGTGCATTGATCGATGGTGTGGATTTTAAAGTGTTTGATGAAGCAGAAACAGTGGTTGCTATTGCTGTGCCCGGTTGCAGTGAATATACACGCAAGCAAACCGATGAGTTAACCGAGTGGGTGAAGCGTCCGCAGATCGGCATGAAAGGTTTGGTATTCATCAAGTGCCTGCCCGGCTTGCCAGAGACGGGCAATGCGATAACTTACAAAAGCAGCGTAGATAAATTTTACAGCGAAGAAAAATTAAAAGCTATTGCTGAAGCTGCGGATGCAAAAGCTGGCGATTTAATTTTGATTCTTGCAGGTGCTGAAGAACGTACACGTAAAGCCATCAGCGAATTGCGTTTGGAAATGGGTAAGCGTTTGGGCCTGCGAAAAGAGAATGAGTTTAAGTTATTGTGGGTACTTGATTTTCCTTTGTTTGAATTTGCATTGGAAGACCAGGATGGCGGTGGTGCCGGTCGTTGGGTAGCAAGACATCATCCGTTTACAAGCCCCAAGCCGTCGCATATTGAAACAATGATCAACAACAGTCCAAAGGTTGAGGATCTGGATAAATATCTTGAACATCCGTATGCAAATATCAAAGCCAATGCTTATGATATGGTGTTGAACGGAAATGAAATTGGTGGCGGTTCAATCCGTATTTACCAACGTGAACTGCAGGAAAAAATGTTTGCTGCGTTGGGTATGGATGCTGAAGAACAACAACACAAGTTTGGTTTCTTACTCGGTGCATTTGAATACGGTGCACCGCCGCATGGTGGTATCGCCTTCGGTTTCGATCGTTTGTGTTCGATCCTTGGCGGCAGCGAAAGCATCCGTGATTTTATTGCCTTCCCGAAAAACAATTCAGGAAGAGATGTAATGCTCGATGCGCCAAGTGAAATTGCAAACAAGCAGTTTGATGAATTGCAGATTAAGCTGGATTTGAAATAAGATGACAGCGCTTAAAGGCAAATGGAAAGTACTCTTAGTGTTGAACTATTTTAGTGCAGCCACATGGGTGATGCTTCTTCTTGTATACTTAGTAATCCTATGGCAGTCTAAGCGTGATATAGCTGAATTGAGGTCAAACGTTGTGGCAATTCTCGCAGGAGGAATGAGTGTGATATTTTTTAATATTTTTTTCATTTATGTTTTAAAAGAGTTCTTCCCTGCAGTTAGGGTAAAAGGCCTTGTTAAGTTTTTATATTTTACGGGACTTGTTTTTGTAGGGATATTGGCGATTCTTTTTATTGCTCTTGTACTTGTCAGTTCTCTTGATGTATTCGAAAAGGGTAATGCCGATGTTTATAGTCTTGTTACCTTGGTGTTTAGTTCCATTTTTGCAGTCATAGATTCGTTACTTGTGGTTTGGCATTTCCAATTATTAGATATCTTAATTCGAAATAACGCAAAAAGTATCGAGTCTGTTTTAAACTCTATTGGTGTTGATGAAAATAATTATGTCGAATAATATGAATATTCTTTACCGCATCTTTTCATACATTCTTTTAGTAATTGCTGTTATACTCGGAATTGCAGCTTTGTTTACATTGCTCATCGCACTTAGTAATCCGGCTTTACTGTTAAGTGTCTTTGTTGTAATTGCAGTAGTCATCTACAGCATTACAAGTTTTTTATTTCTCATCAATGGCATTGACGGCAAACGTCAGCTTCAGCCCAAATTGAAAGATTGGATAAAGGTGAATGGCTATGTCGCCATTGTGTTTGTGGTGATGAATATTTTTCAATCTGTAACAATCATTTCAAATCCTGCGGTATTGAACGATGCCATGAAACAGGTGGCTGAAATACAAAGCAATACTGCTCCTGTTTCTACAACACTGATGATAAAAGTGGCCAAAGCAATTGTATGGGCGCTATTATTTTATTGTGTTATCCTCGGCATGCATATTTCCACAACCTTCCGGTTGTTGAAGCAATATGCCGGTTTATTTGGCCCGAATACTGACAGTACGCAACAGTAAATAAGTTTAACACAATCCTTCTGCTTCTTTTTCGTTTCTTTAAGCAAACACTTTTTATGCGCCTGCTATTTGTTTGCTTTATTGCTATTCTCACCATTGTTTCCTGCAAAAAGAAAGAAGACGCCAATGCGGCTAAAACCATGTTGAATGTAAAATATGGAACAGACACCCGGCAGGCAATGGATGTTTATCTTCCTGCAAACCGTTCAACTGGCGAAACACCCGTGCTCATACTTGTGCATGGTGGCGGCTGGAGTGAGGGTAACCGTACAGATCTGAATGCGTATGTTGACACACTGAAGCGTCGCCTGCCTGGCTATGCAATTATTAATATCAGCTATCGTCTTGCAGCTAACGGGCAAAACCTGTTTCCTGCGCAGGAACAGGATGTAAAAGCATGTATTGAATTTATCTACAGCAAACGTAACGAGTACAAGGTGTCCGACAGGTTTGCATTGTTAGGAGCAAGTGCCGGTGCTCATCTTTCTTTGCTGCATGCTTACAAATACACAGCCCCGGTTAAACTAAAAGCAGTTGTGTCATTCTTCGGTCCTACTGAACTTGTGCAGATGTATAACAATCCTCCTCATCCTTTAGTGCCTTTATTGTTAGCAGGAGTTACAGGTGCCACGCCTTCCACTAATCTTTCTCTTTACCAGCAATCATCGCCTTATAATTTTGTAGCGGCAGGCAGTTCGCCCACATTATTGTTGCACGGCAGTGCTGATATTGTTGTGGCGGCATCGCAATCTGCAATTCTTCACGATAAACTTACGTTGGCAGGCGTAGCAAGCCAATATGTGCTGTACAATGGTGGTGGTCATGGCGATTGGAGTGCTGCTGTTTATCACGATGCGTTTAATAAAGTAGAAGCGTTTCTCCGTCTTCATCATCCATAACCGCTACTCATTTCATCAGTCAGAAATTTGTGTATTTGCTATAACTTGCCTGCATGCAGGCGCCTTTAGCAGAACGGTTACGTCCGAAAGAATTAAGTGACCTTGTTGGTCAGCAACATCTCAGTGGTGAAGGAGGTATTTTGCAAAAAGCAATTGCAAGCGGTCATATTCCCAGTATGATCTTGTGGGGGCCTCCCGGTGTTGGAAAAACAACCATCGCCAATATCATTGCTCATTCAGTAGATGCCAATTATTTTCAGTTGAGCGCCATCAGCAGCGGCGTAAAAGAAGTGCGTGAAGTAATTGAGCAAGCTAAACAAGTTTCAAAAGCCATCTTGTTCATTGATGAGATCCACCGTTTCAACAAAGGGCAGCAGGATGCATTGCTGGGTGCTGTTGAGAAAGGAATTATTACATTGATTGGTGCCACAACAGAAAATCCATCCTTTGAAGTAAACAGCGCCTTGCTCAGCCGTTGCCAGGTGTTTGTGCTAAAAGCATTGGAAGAAAAAGACCTTGTGCAATTATTGCAGAAAGCAATTCGTGAAGATGAGGTGCTGAAAAAAAGAACAATTGAATTAAATGAAACAGAAGCATTGATACGCCTGAGTGGTGGTGATGCAAGAAAACTGTTGAATTTGCTGGAGATCGTAGCCCCCTCTACCTCCCCCGATGGGGGAGAACAACAAAGGCTTGTTATAACCGATGAACTTGTTTTGGAAACTGTTCAGCAAAAAATGGCATTGTATGATAAAAGCGGCGAGCAGCATTACGATATTATTTCAGCATTTATAAAATCCATTCGTGGCAGCGATCCCAATGCTGCTGTTTACTGGCTGGCACGAATGATTGAAGGTGGGGAAGATGTAAAATTTATTGCCCGTCGCTTATTGATACTTGCCAGTGAGGATATTGGTAATGCCAATCCCAATGCATTGTTGCTGGCGAATGCAACTTTTGAAGCGGTGAGTAAGACCGGTTATCCTGAATCAAGAATTATTTTGTCGCAATGTGCTGTTTATCTTGCATCATCGCCTAAAAGCAATGCATCTTATATGGCCATTAACCAGGCATTGGCTGCAGTACAGCAACATGGCGATCTTTCT
>JAACZX010000417.1 GCA_009996555.1 Chitinophagaceae bacterium
TTCAATACAGGGTGTTGCTCAGTCGTTACCGTGGGCGCACTACTTGTACAGATTGTGGTGGTTATCGTTTGCGGAAAGAAGCATTATATGTAAAAGTAGCCGGCAGGCATATTGGTGAGTTATGTGAAATGCCGGTGAAAGAATTGAAACTGTGGTTTGATGAACTGCAGCTGAGTGAATATGATAAAAGTGTTGCTAAGCGAATCCTCATCGAGATCAATAACCGTGTAAATACATTGCTGCATGTGGGGCTTGGTTATCTTACATTAAACCGTTTGGCAAATAGCTTAAGTGGTGGAGAAAGCCAGCGTATTCAGCTTACAAGATCATTAGGAAGCAACCTTACCGATTCGTTATATATTCTTGATGAACCATCCATTGGGCTGCATCCGAGAGATACTGCTAATCTTATTACAGTATTAAAGGAATTGCGCAATCTTGGCAATACGGTTGTGGTGGTGGAACATGATGAAATGATGATGCGTGAAGCGGATCATATTATTGATATGGGACCACTTGCCAGTCATTTGGGCGGAGAAGTGATTGCAGAAGGGGATTATGATGCTATCATCAACAATAAAAAAAGCCTCACAGGCAAGTACCTCAGTGGCAACATGCAGATCCATGATTTTGGAAAGCCACGTAAATGGAACAGGAGTATTACTGTAGAAGGCGCACGGCAGCATAATCTGAAAAATATTACAGTTGAATTTCCTTTGAATGTGTTGTGTGTTGTAAGTGGTGTGAGTGGCAGTGGTAAAACAACGCTTGTAAAAAGTATTTTGTATCCTGCATTAAGTAAGCTGAAGGGTGAGTTCAGCGATAGGCCGGGAATGCACAAGCAGTTAAGCGGTGATATTGATTCCATTGCACAAATTGAAATGGTTGATCAGAACCCCATTGGTAAAAGCAGCCGAAGCAATCCTGTTACTTACATCAAAGCTTATGACGAGATCAGGGATTTGTATTCAAATCAGCCATTGAGTAAGATACGTGGCTTTCAACCAAAGCATTTTTCATTTAATGTAGATGGTGGCCGTTGTGATGCATGTAAAGGCGAAGGAGAACAGGTAGTGGAAATGCAGTTCCTGGCCGATGTGCATTTAACCTGCGAAGTGTGCGGCGGTAAGCGTTTTAAAGAAGAAGTGCTTGATGTTAAGTACAACGATAAAAGCATTCATGATGTTTTGGAGATGAGTGTGGATGAAGCAATTGATTTCTTTCGTGCAGAAAAAGATTTGGTAAGGAAATTAATGCCGTTGAGCGATGTGGGACTTGGTTATGTTAAGCTGGGCCAAAGCAGTGATACGTTAAGTGGTGGTGAAGCACAACGTGTGAAGCTTGCATCGTTTCTTGGCCGTGGCAACGGGCAAGGCAGCATTCTGTTCATTTTTGATGAACCAACAACCGGCTTACATTTTAATGATATTAATAAGCTGCTCAAAAGTTTTCATGCATTGATCGAAAAAGGACATTCTGTTCTTGTAATTGAACATAATACCGATGTGATCAAGCGTGCAGACTGGGTGATTGATCTGGGACCTGAAGCTGGCGATGGCGGAGGAACAGTTGTTTATACCGGCTTGCCATCGGGTATGAGTAAGGCAAAACAAAGCCAAACGGCAAAGTATATTTAATCAGTATAAAATAACCTGCTGATCCTGTTTAGCTGAATGCTCATCCGTTACCACAACACGGTAGTTGCCTTTTGGCAGGTGTGCAATATTTAATTCAAGATCAGTAGCCGATCGTTTAAAATAATACCTGGCTGTTTGTGTACCTGTTGCTGCATAAAATGTAACAGTGATCTTTCCCTGGAATGTCAATGCATCAAGATGAATGAACATGCGTGATGAAACCGGGTTTGGATATACACTCAAATTCTTAGCAGGACGATATTCTACCTGTTCAGTTGTTGAATAACTGATATCGCCTGCAAATCCTCTTGCTTTTATACGGTAAAAAGTTGTTCCCGCTGCAGGAAAAC
>JAACZX010000418.1 GCA_009996555.1 Chitinophagaceae bacterium
TTACGCACGAAACAGTTGGCCGAATTAATTCGACAGTTGCCCACCGGTTATCAAACCATTTTTAACCTGCATGCTGTTGAAGGGTTTACGCATGTTGAAATTGGTAAACTGCTCGGCATAAGTGAAGGCACCAGCCGCAGCCAATACATGCGGGCAAGAAACCTGTTGATCACCTGGATTGAGAAGTTTAATTCCGAACCCCAAAAGAAAGTGTATGGCGGATAAGCAATTTGAACATAAGGTAAGTGAGCAGCTGTCCGATTTCAGACTGAAACCTTCGGCAGAAGTGTGGCAGCATGTAGAAACCCAATTGCAGGAAGACAGGCGCAGGAGAAGATGGTTTTTTATTTTGCCTGCTGCGGCTTTGCTGGTAGGGGCATTGCTGTATGCCGTGTGGCCCGATGGTGCGGCAACAGAAAAAGAACATGTAACAACAGTTGCAAAGAGCACTGCTGATGAAAGTAATAAACCATTACCACCATTAACCGACAAAACATCATCAAACGATCAAACGGAAACAAACAGCTCCGTTAACGAACAACCCACAGAAAACAAAATTGCCTCATCATCAAACGAAATTCCGCCTGCACCTGTTGTTACAAATGATCATGTTTTGAAGCAGCAGGTGCAGCGTAATAAACAAATACTGCCTGCTGTTAAAAAGAAAAGCAAGCAGATCGTTGACGGAAAACATGCACAGGAAACTATTGTGAGTGTGCAAACTGAACCACCGGCAGCAAATGAAACAGTTACGGATAAGATCGCTGTTGTTGATGATAAAAAAGATTCATCGAATGCGGTTGTCAATAATTCTGCACATATAATAACCGATACGGTAGCAACAGAAACATCTGTGGATGTTGATAGTGCAGTTGCTGCAACACAACCTGTAGTTGCAGTTAAAAAGAAATGGCAATTGGGTGTACATGCAAATATTGGCGTGTCGGATATCCGTAAAAAATTATTCCCCGGCTCAGGGTTTAAATCAGCAGCGGATATGATGTACTCACCCATATTTAATAACGGTGGCGGACAGGGTGGGGCAACACGTATTGTGCGTTATGATTATGCCATTGATCCTTCTGTACAATTTGGAGTTGGTATTGTGGCCCGTAAGCCATTTAAGAAAAAGCATGCGTTTGTTACAGGATTGCAATACCAGTATAACAGCTATAAGGTAACGCAGCGTGAACAGGTGGACAGCTTTATCCAGGTAACGAATTTGTTTAACAGGGTTTCAACAAAGGAAAGGTCGGCAATGTTTACCATGCATGCAGTAAATGTGCCTTTGGAAATTGAATTGACAATTGCAGCGATCAAAAAGAATAAACTGTTATTCAATGCAGGAATTCATAACTGGTTTATTATAGCATCTGCTGAAACTGATACATTGTCTTCTTTCCCTTATTCTTCTGCAAGAAATGCGCAAACGGGCGGGTTGCCTGCAATGTCTTCCCCCATCATCAAACCATATATCTATCAACCGCAGTTGAGTATTGCTCCGGCGTTTGAATGGAGTGGAAAAAGAACCAGCTCACAAATAGGTATTTACCTCAATTATGCATTGCGGCCTGCATATCACGCAAGAGAAAAAGACTACTGGTGGCAAACCGGTATTCGTTACCGCCTGTTTTTTAATCGTTGAAAATAAAGCGGGCAGAAACGCAACGGTTTTGAAAGTTGCAGTGTCAGACTAAAAACAAACTGCAATGAAACGTTTCCAAAACCTGCTGATTTTATTTGTAACGTTTTCTTTTTTACAAAGTTGTTTAAAAGATAAGTGTACACAAACCTACACCTTGTACCGGCCTGTATATAAAACAAAGCAACAGGTGTGGAACGAAATAAAAAGCAAGCCTGCAAAAACGATCAGTAATCCCGGTAAGATCACATTGTTTGGCAATACGATCTTTCTCAATGAAATTGACAAAGGGATTCATGTTATTGATAATACCAATCCTTCGCAGCCAAAAAATATCGGC
>JAACZX010000419.1 GCA_009996555.1 Chitinophagaceae bacterium
ATCTCTGCAAAGAATACACGGTCAATGAAATGCCGGTTGAACTTGGAACCACTATCACAGCTTTCAAGATTGAAAATAAAAGCATCAGTATTACAAAACGATTCGACAATGCAGACAGCAGCACAGTATACGCTAAATACACAATGGCCATCAATAATATCCTCGACGTGTTTTACGATTACTACATTGGCTTTGAAGGAATCAACAATCAATCTGTACACATTGAAGAAGCAGAGATAAAAACTACGTCAAAGAAAAATCGCACCGTCCTTTTGCTACATATTGCACCTGTAGGCGATGGGTGCATGGAGAAGAAATACAAACCAAACTCCGCAAACTGGTAAAATCAGTACAGGATAGTTACAAATAATTGAATACAATGGAAGGAACAATCAGATCAACTATAAAACCAGGTATGCAGGTGCTGATCGTCTTAAAGAAAGACCAACGCACAGGTACACTTACAGAAGGTATCGTAAAAGACTTGCTCACCAGTGCGCCAAAACATCATCGTGGTATTAAGGTCCGTCTGGAAGACGGGCAGATTGGTCGGGTGCAGAAAGTTATTGAAGAAGAATAAACTATAATCAGCAAATTAACAAAGGGAGTGCAATAATATATATTGCACTCCCTTTGCTATTAGAACCTTGAAACCTACTTTTCTTCACCCATTATTGCAGAACCAGTTTACCTCTGATCTCTCCAGACGGATAAGCCGCAGATTGAATATTGATGTAACAGTTTCCTGCTTTCAGTTCTGCTGCCGCAGATGCATTTAATTGTACACTAACAGAAACAGGCGAAGTTACAACCGCACCTAATGATGCAATGACTTCTGCATTTGCCATCGTTGTTCCCTTCTGAATATACCAACCCGTTGGCGTAATACCACTATATGTAAGTGTACCCGAAAAAGTTCCTGAATTAGAATTATACTTACCAACAAACGTAGCTGTTGCTGTTGAACTATTTGGCGGCGCCTGGCTTGCACCGTTACAATTTGCTTTATAAGACTGTTCATTCGCATTGGCTGTTTCTTTTTTGCAACTCGCAAATGCCGCTGAAAGTAAAAACACAGCTGCTATTGATGCCAGTTTTCCTGCAATTTTCATAATGTAATGATTTAGGTGAACAATAGACCTATATTTCCAATTACTGTGCCAGTGTAAGAAAAAGTGCAAGCACGAAGGCATTACGTCATGAATCTCAATACATAAGAAAATAATGTACAAAAGATCTGAAGGCTTTCTGTGTAACGGTCAATAAAAAATCCGGCGCAAACAAACATTCACGCCGGATCAAACCAAAAACAATAAACTAAAAACGATAAATCGCTATTTTTTCTTTTTCAATGCTTTGATCATTTCTGGAGTTGCTTCTTCAAAGCTGATGGCATAACCACCGCCTGCTGCTACCCATTGTTTTAGTTTGGTTTTATTAGTAACAGCCATTTTTGTAATTATATAAGCTTGCGGTTTTGTTTTGTAATGTGCATCGGATGCATCGGCATACACAGTAGCAATATATTGTTTACCGCTTTCTAAAAAGTCAAACACAATGTTTGATGTGCGTGCTTCCTCGCCTCCAACACTGCCCACAAACCACTTACCGGTCTTCTTTGCTTTGCGTGCAACAGTTAAATAAGCACCAGGTTCCGCTTCAAGATATTTGCTGTCCTGCCAATCAACTGCCACATCTTTTATAAATTGAAATGCATCTGCAAAACGCATATAGTTTTCCGGAAGATCCGCAGCCATTTGCAACGGACTATACATTGTAACATACAATCCCAGTTGATTTGCCAGCGTACTGTTTACATGCGAATTATTTTCTGGATTGAGTTTACTGATGTCCATTTCAAACACACCAGGTGTGTAATCCATTGGCCCGCCAATTAATCGGGTGAACGGCAACACGGCCACATGATTTGGTTTGCTGCCGCCAAATGCCTGGAACTCGGTACCACGTGCCGATTCATTACC
>JAACZX010000420.1 GCA_009996555.1 Chitinophagaceae bacterium
GGTGGCCAACCACGGACAGAAAGTGCGCTACTATCACGAAGTGGTGGGTTGTAACTCACGTCTTGATACGGTGCAGGCAGCGGTACTAAAAATCAAACTGAAAAAACTCGACGAATATATTGCTGCACGCCGCAAAGCTGCAGATTATTATGATGCTGCATTTGCAGGTCATCAAAACATCACAACACCATATCGTGCGCCTTACAGCAATCATGTGTTTCACCAATACACATTAACGCTCGATGGTTTTGAAAATGTTGCTGAAGTAAGAAATGGTTTGAATGCGTATTTAGCTGAGCAGAAAATTCCATCGATGATTTATTACCCGGTACCTGCGCATCGTCAGCAGATGTTTGCATCCTTCGGTGGTGCTGATTACAATCTGCCGATCACTGATTGGTTAACTGATCGTGTGATTTCGTTGCCAATGCATACTGAATTGGAAGAGGAACAATTGCAATTTATTACCAGCAACGTTTTAGAATATTTATCGAAACAAAAATAAATTAAAAGGGTTCAACCCCCCTTTAGGGGTTGGGGGCAACTATTATGAAAATCGCAGTCGTTGGAACAGGTTATGTAGGTCTTGTAACAGGAACTTGTTTTGCAGAAACAGGCAACCAGGTAACCTGTGTTGATATTGATAAAAGCAAAGTTGAAAAATTATCAAACGGGCAAATCACTATTTACGAGCCTGGTCTTGAAAAAATATTTCTCCGCAACCTCAAAGAAGGTCGTTTACATTTTACTACCAACCTTGCTGAAGGTGTAAAAGATGCAACGATTGTGTTTCTTGCTTTGCCAACGCCTCCCGGCGAAGATGGCAGTGCCGATCTGAAATACATTTTAGGTGTGGCCGATGATCTCGGAAAAATTCTCACCGATTATAAAGTTATTGTCGATAAAAGCACCGTACCAGTTGGTACAGCTGATAAAGTACAGGCAGCTATTGCAAAAAACTTCAAAGGTGAATTTGCTGTTGTAAGTAATCCGGAATTTTTGCGTGAAGGTGTAGCCGTTGATGATTTCATGAAACCTGACCGTGTGGTTGTTGGCACAAGCGATGATCGTGCGAAGAAAGTCATGACTGAGTTGTATGCTCCATTTGTACGTAGTGGCAACCCTGTTATTTTCATGGATGAGAAAAGTGCTGAGTTAACAAAATATGCAGCCAACTCTTTCTTAGCTGTGAAGATTTCGTTCATGAATGAAATTGCACGTTTGTGCGAACGCCTCGGTGCTGACGTTGACATGGTGCGTAAAGGAATCGGCAGCGATGAACGTATTGGTAAGCGTTTCCTCTTCCCGGGTATTGGGTATGGCGGAAGTTGTTTCCCGAAAGATGTGCAGGCATTGGTGAAATCATCAAGCGAAGTAGAATATGATTTTGAAATACTGAATGCGGTGATGAAGGTGAATGAAGAACAGAAATTGTTCCTCATGCCAAAGATCAACGCATACTTCAATAACAATTTAAAAGGAAAGCGTTTTGCTTTGTGGGGATTGGCGTTTAAACCCAATACCGATGATATTCGTGAAGCACCGGCTTTATACATGATCGATGCATTAACAGAAGCAGGCGCTACCGTACATGCGTACGATCCGGAAGCAATGCCGAACGTGAAGCAAATCGTTGGTGATAAAATTGATTTTGCAGAAAGTCAATACGATGCATTGGAAAATGCAGATGCATTGATTATTGCAACTGAGTGGAGCGAATTCCGCACACCTGAGTTTGAAAAAATTTCTTCCATGCTGAACAACAAAGTGATCTTCGACGGACGTAATGTATACGACCGAGCACAGATGAAAGAGCTTGGTTTCTTCTATGAAAGTGTAGGAAGAGAAGCTGTAAAATAATTTCAAAAAAATAACCGCATAACTAAATACAATGGATCGTAAACGGATTTTAATTACAGGTGCTGCAGGTTTTCTTGGTTCGCATTTGTGCGACCGTGCAATTA
>JAACZX010000768.1 GCA_009996555.1 Chitinophagaceae bacterium
ACAAAATGATTAACGAGTTTACATGTGGCTGGCATTGGTTTTATCAGGCGCAACTCAATTTCAATATTATCTTCGTCCATACGTTTAATTTCCTGTTCACCCATACCCACATTTTTATTCTTGTCTTCATTGCAACTTTCCCACTTCAACACAGCACCTACCTTTCCATCTGTTCCAATTATGGTTGGCTGAAGATCAGGATCAGCTTTTAACCACTCACTGTATTGCGTTTGATTGTTGAACAAACGCACATAATCATATACCGTTTTCTTTGGCTTATTGATTGTTTCCGATACTGTTACAGAATACTGCTTCGGAAGAATCAACGCCAGTACGAAAAGGAACAGCACAATAGCCGCAACGATGCTTAAGATCAGCAATACAATGCTCATAGTAGTAATGTTTATAAGGAATAAACTTCTGTTTTCTTTTTCTCCGGCCTAAGTACCCTGCAAAACAATATAGTAAAGAAAAAAATAATAACAAAACTTAAGGAGCATCGCTTATAAGCAAGGCTCATCCAAACTATGCAGTAAACAATGCAACATTTTGAGCCGCCACATCATCTCCGGCAACCTGGGAAAGATTAACGCTGAAGATACTTGACGATAAAGCCAATTTTATCCTGAACAGTATGATCAATTCGCACATCGGGCGGAATGCCTAACTTGTTGTAACCATTTGTCACCACTTTATTATGAAGTGTGTAAGTAGGATAACCAAAGTAAATACCATGTTTCCGGCAATTTAATTTCACCATGTTGATGTTATTGTAATCAACCACACCGGCTGTATTCTCGCCCATAATGATCACTTTACTGCTGATGGCTTTTGAAAACAGAACAAATGTTTCTGCCGCACTCATATTACCTCTGTCGGTTAAGATCACAACTTTCTTGATTGCTGTTTTTACAGGAGTAAGCTCTAATGCATTAAATGAAGGACCTTGTACAACTTTACCTTTTTCTTCTTTCATCTCTTTTACAACAGGTGCATAAGGATCGTTACTATTACCGGAAATAAATTTTTCGAAGTAGGCAATGTTATCATCTGATGAAAGTGCAAAGCCCCTTACCTGTTCAGCAGGTTTTTCGTAATACGTACTTAGCAGATCGAAGTAAATGCCATTCCCGCCTGTATTACCACGTATATCAATGATGAGATGTTCCGTACTGCTCAACTCTGCAAAATGATCCAGCAACACCTGGTTAAACTCTTTTGCATCTACCAGAAAAGAAGGGATTGTGAGCACGGCATTTTTTGCATCTATTTTTCGAAAGCCTGCAGCAACAGGATTATACAACGGAGCATCTTTCGTCTGCAATCTTCCCCATGTAATACCGCCCCAGATGGACAAGAGCTGGTTGTCTTTATAACCTGTTACTTTCACATAACGGGAAGCGTAGCCATTTGTATAATAAGAGCCTTCACCACTGTTGCCGGAGAGGTTGATTCCAAACTTTACTTCCCCAATTTTAGAACTGTCTTTTGTTTCAACAATAACGGCAACATAAGTAAACGGTATGTTTTTATTCTTATTGGCAGTAAACACAAACTTAGAAGTTCCATCTGTCCAATATCCTTCGAGCGGGTTAGAAGAAACCAGTACTGCTGTTTCAACCGCCAACATATTGTTTTTAATGTATGCCTTTGTCTGTTTCAGATCTTCTTCTGCAAAGTCAGGATACTCACTTACAAACAGATGCCCGTCCTTAAAAAAAGAAAGAAAACCTTGCAGGAGCTTGCTGCAATCCTGGGGAGCTGTCTTACTTGCTTCTTTTTTGTAACGTACTTTTTGTTGTGTGTATTCTTTTTCTATCTGTGGCTTTGTAAGCTGGTAAGCAATATAATTGGCTTCCAGTTTATCCACCACCAGGTCAAAGGTCTGTTCGCAATTGCAATCATTGTTTTGCGCCTTTGTATGAAATGTAAGAATCAGGGCAACTAGTAAGGTAAGTGTT
>JAACZX010000769.1 GCA_009996555.1 Chitinophagaceae bacterium
GTTTTTGTTTTGCTGTGCGTTAGCATACTGTCAACCTGCAAAAACAACTCATTGCTGCTTTGTTTCAACTTCAGCGAATCGTTGTAATGCCATTCAATATCCCAACCTACAACTACAAATCCTTTGTTGTATAAAGAGTCAACCGCCGCTTTACTTTTGGCAATATCTGTGGCGTTAATGGCAGGTGTGCGCCACATGTTTCTGCCGGGTGTGCGGGCTATACGGTTATTCAGTTGCAGTGAATCCTGTGTGCGTTCAAAATCGGCAACAACAGAAGTGTCGTTTGTATAGAATTTTGAAAACCGGTTATGGGCATGCGTATAACTGTGGTTGCACAGTTCCACCCACTTGCTTTGCTGCAGGCTGTCCCATGTAGCTTGCTGATCTCTGCTGCCATAAACATGTTCGCCAACGATAAAGAAACTTGCAGGTGCTTCTTCTTCATTAATAATACGAAGAACATTGCCTGTGCCTTTGTTTGGGCCATCATCAAACGTGATGTAGAGTTTCTTTTTCTTCTTAGGTGGTGGTGCCGGTTTTGGCTCGGCCGGTTTTTTTTCAACAAGCGGCGCAATGATGCTCACCATTTCGGAGTTCACTTTGTTGTAACTGCAGCTGCTGAAAAGAAAAAGAAAGAAAAAGTAGGGGAGGTAGCTGGTGGAGGTTTTGGGCTCTCCTTCATCATCCGCAGATGATGAAAAAAACTGTTTCATAAAAAAGAAGTGGATTTGATTCGGGTATGAAATTATTACGCAGTTACATCGCTTACAAATTCATTATCGTTAAAGATTCTGTAAAACAAAAAACGTCTTCTGTTTTATATGAAGACGTTTTTTAATGAATGTGTTGAAGAAACTATACGCTTGTGCCATTATTGTCGGCCGGTTTCTTTTTGAAAAGATCATTGAAGATGTTTTCTGCTTCACTCATATAGCCTTTCATGTTTTCCGAACCTTTTGTTTTCAGCTCTTCAAAATAATCGCCTGCTTTATTGAACGATTGTTCGGCTTCATCTTTCATCTTATTCGCTTTTTCTTTCAGATCGGCATAAAGCTTTTCTTTTTCTTCATCGGTCATGCTGTTGTATTTAAACAGGGCATAGCCTGCAGCTGCACCCAGCAGAAAAGTAGCGATGTGTTTAGGGCTAACCATAATTGTAAGTTTTTCTAAAGATACTCAATTGCAATGCCAGAATTATTTTTCGTTCATATCGGCAGACCGGACTATGGCAGGGCCGGTTGATAGAAATTACCGGTAACTGTTACAGCAGTCGGTAAAAATGACAATTTCCGGAAAAAATCAGCCCGAAAAAGGATTAAAATCAATTTTTTCATAGCTTGAGCACACCTAACTTTGCTTTGCTATGACAAGAACTCAGGAACTCTTACAAGATGTAGTTATCAAGTTTGCCGGCGATAGTGGTGATGGTATGCAATTGACCGGCAGCCAGTTTACTAATAATACCGCCCTCATGGGAATTGATCTTGCCACCTTTCCCGATTTTCCGGCAGAGATCCGTGCTCCGCAGGGAACCCTTGCAGGTGTGAGTGGTTACCAGCTCCGTTTCAGCAGTGACAATGTGTTTACTCCCGGTGATGAGTGTGATGTGCTGGTGGCAATGAATGCGGCTGCATTAAAAGCCAATCTTAAAGCCATTAAAAAGGGTGGAAAGATCATTGTCAATACAGATGGTTTTGATGCGAAAAATCTCCGCCTTGCCAATTACCCTGATGGAGTTAATCCGCTTGAAGACGATAGCTTATCGAACTACGAAGTGATCAGGATGGATGTGACCAAGATGACAAGGGAGGCTTTGAGCGACATCACCATGGGTATGAAAGAAAAAGACCGTGCAAAGAATATGTTTGTGCTGGGCTTTTTATACTGGATGTACAACCGGGATATGGAAAGCACGGTGAATTTTCTTACAGAGAAGTTTGGCAAGAAACCCGATATTCT
>JAACZX010000770.1 GCA_009996555.1 Chitinophagaceae bacterium
TGATGTGTTCTGCTTTTAAAATTCGTTCACTGAAACGGCCATACAATACCCATACATTTCGTTTCACCTGTGTAAAGATGGTGTCGATGTGCATCTGTGCACGGTTCTTTGGAATTTTAACAACCGATATTTTTTCAATGCCCAGTTCGGGTTTGCTGAAGAGTGTATGTACAATTTCATTCACCGCACTGCTGCTGGTACGTATACTGCAGCCGATCACAAAATGTTTGGGATGGATCATCATCACATCACCACCTTCAATAGAAATGATGCGGTGTTTCCTTTCCTCTTCTTCGTACAAAAAGAAGTCACTTTCTTCAATGATCTCCATTACTTTTTGCGGTTCGTCTTTAAAGAAATAATAGAGCGATAAAAATTTGGTGAGCAATGATTCCCTTCTTCTGGCAACCGTTGCCATACGGCTGAGCAGAATATGATCCTTCACCATAATGCCAATGTCACGTGTAAAGATGAAGTTGGGAACAGGAGGGAAGATGTATTGATCTTCCTGCGTGCCCATTGCTTCGGCAGGCAAAATACCTGTGATGAAAATTTTTGAAAGCAGCGCTGCGTCCGTAATGTTTTCCAACACCTGCTGAATAGCAAAACTGGATTCTTCGTACGAACAAATGGCGGCGATCAACCGCAGTTTTACTTTTTCATCCTTGATGATCTCTGCCAGCAGTTGCTGTGTGTCTAATACTTTATCGCTGTTGAAATATTCATCTTTGCCAGGAATATAGCACCAGGATTTTTTTTCTTCGTCGGCTGTTTGCTGGTATTGATTGATGTAGTGTGCTTTTTCTTTATCCAGAAAATACAATAAGAGTTTTACGTAATGATTGTACTCTTTCTGCATTTTGTTAAGGTGTACAATGTCGTCGTACAGGTTATCGGCAAACGTACCGGGAATAATTTTTCCGATACCGCCATCGGGACTGTGAATGACTAATTTTCGCAATCGTCCTAATTCGTTTTCAACGTAATAATTATGTTGCGCCATAAAAGAAATATTTAAATGATAAGTGTTTGTGAGTAAAGAAATGAAAACAGGGAACTATTTAACTGCTGTGCCTTTCAATCTGCATCATCGAAACGAAAACCATGTGCATGCAGCACTATTCAGTAAACAAGTTAGCAAAAACGAATTAGTAATCGGGCAAACTGCCTTCACCTGCAGCGATCAGGTTGAGGAAATATGGCAACAGGTTATTTGTAGTGATATGTTTCTGTAAAAACATACTGCAAGATAGGGAATTCGTGGCTCATTAGGTATGGCATGTTTATTATGCATCCTCATTATTTGCAGATGGCAAGATAAACATGCCATACCTCGCCGGAATTTCAGTAAATTTGAAATACAATAGATTCTTATGACTGAGATTGTTATTGATAAAAAGAAGTATGTGCTTATTCCTGCGAAGGACTACAAGACCTTGCAAAAAAAAGCTTCACTAAAGTCCAAGCCTGAAAAAACACTTTCTGTTGACGAAGCCCGTGCTTACAGCAAGAAACTTATTAAGAAATGGGCCGCAGAAAAGTAATTGTGAAACGTTCTGCCGCAGAAAGTATTGCTTCAGTTGCATGGTATATTGAATCAAAAGGGATGCTTGCAACGGCTGAGAAGTTTACCGACAACGCTTATGATTTTATTGAATCACTTTCTGATGAGCGAAAGTCGTTTGCACCTTGTCGTGACCCGGAAAGGTTATTGTTAGGAAATAAATGTGTTGTTTATCGTAAAAAGTACACCGTTGTGTTTTTTGAAACAGAAAACGAAATTATTGTTACAGAATTTATTTCATCCAGGCTTATTCGTTGGTAAAGGATTTATTTCGCCGTATACTCAATCCCGATCAACTCAAAAAAAACTTTCTCATCCATTTCTTTCACAGCTCCGGGGGGCAGATCGCCGAGTTTTAAATTACCAATCGAAACACGGATCAAACGAAGGCAAC
>JAACZX010000771.1 GCA_009996555.1 Chitinophagaceae bacterium
CGTATGAGATGCTGGTTCAGGTAGCTGAATCATTGGAAAACCCCGGAAAAAATACAACCATCACCGTTGCCAGTCCGGGATCTGAACAATACAAGAAATATTACTATCAGCTTGAAACAGCTTTAGCAGATAGTTGCAGTTCAATGAGACAGGTTGTTTCCAATTCCAATGAAGAATCAGAAAACTCTTCTTCAAAAAATCCGAAAGCAATCAAATACTATGAAGAAGGGGTTGATTACATGAAGGAGCAGGACTATAAAAAAGCTGTTTTAAATTTTAAAAAGGCAGTTGAAACCGACAGTATGTTTTCCTTTGCGTGGGATAACCTTGGCGTGTGTAACCGAAAACTGGGAAACCTCGATGATGCTCTGCATGCTTACAGGCAATCGTTGAAAATTAATCCTTACGGTAAATTACCACTTCAGAATATCCCGATCGTTTATCTGTATAAAAAGGAATACGATAAAGCCATCCTGGAATATCAACACCTGGCGAATGTGTATCCTGATGATCCTGAAACGTTCTATGGAATTGGAAATGTTCTTATTAACTATAAAGAAGAATATGAAGAAGGGCTAAGATATATGTGCAAAGCCTATAACATGTATATTCAACTAAAATCGCCTTACCGTGTAGATGCTGAAAAACAAATTAATTTCATTTATGCAAAAATGAAAGAAGCTGGTAAAGAAAAACGCTTTTTTGAAATTCTCAAAGAAAACAATATCAATCCCGAATAGGTGCTCTTTTATCATGAATAGTCCTAAAATAAGCCCCGACTTTCATCGGGGCTTATTTATATTATAACCTTAATTTCTTACTTCACTTCTTCAAACTGTGCATCTTCCACATTATCGCCAGCAGCACCGGCACTTGCTCCGGCACCTGCATCAGCACCCGGCTGGGCACCCTGTGCATCTTGTGTGGCTTTGTACATTTCTTCGCTGGCGGCTGTCCATGCTGTGTTTAACTCAGTCATGGCAGTATCAATACCTGCGAGGTCCTGTGCTTTGTGTGCATCTTTCAGTTTGGTAAGTGCTGCTTCAATCGGCGCTTTTTTATCAGCGCCAATTTTATCGCCATACTCTTTCAACTGCTTTTCGGTCTGGAAGATCAGGCTATCGGCCTGGTTCACTTTCTCCACTCTTTCTTTTTCTGCTTTGTCTGCTGCTTCGTTGGCTTTCGCTTCGTTCTTCATCTTTTCAATTTCTTCCTTGCTCAAACCACTACCAGCTTCAATGCGGATCTTTTGCTCCTTACCGGTTCCTTTATCCTTTGCACTTACATGTAAAATACCGTTGGCATCAATATCAAACGTTACTTCAATTTGCGGAACACCACGTGGAGCTGGTGGAATACCATCGAGGTTAAACATACCCAGGCTCTTGTTGTCTTTGCTCATTGGGCGCTCACCCTGCAGTACATGAATTTGTACGCCCGGTTGGTTGTCTGACGCAGTTGAGAAGGTTTCACTCTTCTTAGAGGGAATGGTTGTATTGCTGGAAATCAAGGTTGTCATTACACCACCCATTGTTTCAATACCAAGGCTCAGCGGCGTAACGTCGAGCAACAATACATCTTTCACTTCGCCGGTTAATACCGCACCCTGAATGGCTGCACCAACTGCCACCACCTCATCAGGATTTACACCACGGTTTGGTTTTTTACCAAAGAATTTCTCAACGATCTCCTGCACTTTCGGGATACGTGTACTACCACCCACCAAAATCACTTCATCAATTTCGCTGAGGCTCATACCTGCATCTTTCAATGCTGCTTCGCAAGGCACTAAACATCTTGCAAACAATTTATCGGCCAGTTGCTCAAATTTTGCACGGCTCAGTTTCAGTACAAGGTGTTTCGGCACACCATCTACTGCTGTAATGTATGGGAGGTTGATCTCTGTTTCGCTGGAAGAAGACAATTCCACTTTTGCTTTTTCAGCAGCTTCTTTCAA
>JAACZX010000772.1 GCA_009996555.1 Chitinophagaceae bacterium
TCCAGAATACTGTAGCCGTTTGATAATAACCAGATAGGCAGCAGCCCCCACAGCACGCCATCGTTCAGGTTATTCATAAACCCGTTGATGTTAACACTGCCCATATTAAAATGACGGAAGCTTATTTCTTTCCAGAGTGATTTGAAAGTATGTTGTTCAGACGCCTGCTGTTCATGAATTACAAAGTCTGAAGTATCTTTTACAAAGATCCACGATACTAAAAAACCGATCAGCACAAAAAAGATACCCGGCAGAAAAGGAAAAAATCCTGCACCATAAGTATGTGCCAGGCTGGTTGCAAGATAGCCAGCCAAACCAACAGCAACATAACCTGCAAATTCATTAATACCCATTGCCAATCCCCGGTTCTTTGATCCTACAAGATCAACTTTCATGACTACTGTTGATGACCAGGCTAATCCCTGATTAATACCTAAGAAAATATTGGCAACAATCACCATCCACCAATCCTGCGCATACAATAAAAGAAAAGGAACAGGTATTGCTGCAACCCAGCCAAGTAATAAAATTTGTTTGCGGCTGTAATGCTGATGTAAATAGCCGGTGAGTAAATTAAAAACAGCTTTGGTGGTTCCAAACGCTGCAATAAATGAAACTAATGCAACAGTTGAATCCATTTGGAAACGTGCAGCCGCATAATCGGGCATTACAGTACGTTCCAAACCAACCATTGCACCTACAAATGCATTTACCAGCACCAGTAGTATAAATTGATTCCTGTTTTCGTGTAAGCCTTGTTTCATCATTCACACTTCTCATTGAGGCAAATCAATTTGCCGCTTTAATATAACTCCAGCCTTCTTCCTGTTTTTTCACTAATTCAAGAATAGCAACAGGAACAATGGTTGCTTCAGGTATTACCCTGTCGGGGTTTATATTTCTGTTCTTTAATGCATTGTTACAAACAGCCATTACCACTCCTTTTTTGTGAAAGCCAATGATCTGTTCTTTAAAATAACCGCTGTCTTTCAGTAAGCCATACACTGCATTGCCATGAAATACAATTTCAATTTTTGTGTCGGGTGCTGCAGCCAGTACATTGCCGATCTGTTTAAATAAAATACGCTGCTGTGCAGTATCGCCGGATGCCATTTCCCAGGCAATTTTCGATTGCGCTTTTAAAAAGGATGAACTGATAACCAGTGCTGATACAAGTAAGCATTTTAATCCTTGCATATAAATTGTTTTATCAGATAAATGTATAATTATATCCTTCCAGTTGTGATAATAATGTTGAAGGGGCATCGGTAGCTGTTGCACGGCCTTCAATTTTTGGTGCTACCAGTGGATGTGCCGCCAGGTATTCACGCATAATACCATGTAACGTAAAGCCCGGTTTGCGTGGATTCTTTACTTTTTCCAGCCGGCATAATGTATCATCAGGATCACCATCACGTTCGCAGGCGAGCATGGTATATTGTTTCTTTTTATCAAGTGGTTGTCCGTTGATGGTAATCCGGTTCACCCTTTTTCCCAAATCATTGTTCATGGTAAAATTCATTTCCATTCCTTTGTAGCGAACCACCCATCCACCAAAACGTTTGGCCGGATCTTTTGCAAAAACATTGTGCAATTCTTTTTCCATCCATTCCAGCAATTGTGCACCGCTTACTTCGCCCATCTTCACATCGCTTTCAACCGGTAACATGCTCCATAAAAAATCATTCGTGATCTCTGCGTATCCTTTTTCAGGATCAGCTACCAACGGCGGACAAAAACGGAAACCATTACTCACCACCACATCCACTTTTGCATCTTTAAATTTCCACATCAATGCATCGGTGATCAAATTATCCATCGGGTTTTCAATTACATAATAGCGTACCAATGTTGTTTTGGTTTTACCAATTACTTTGCTGAGTTCTTCTTTATGTGGTGCGCTTACTTCTTCAACCAGTTTCTCCATTGCCGTATCGGGCTTATATTTTT
>JAACZX010000421.1 GCA_009996555.1 Chitinophagaceae bacterium
CCGTTAACGATAACTTGCAAACATCCGACCCTTTCATTTTTGCTATTGGTGAATGTACTCTGCATAAAGGAATGATCTATGGTTTGGTTGCACCTGGTTATGAAATGGCCGAAGTGGTTGCTACGTATATAACAGGTGGAGAAAAATCATTTACAGGATTTGATATGAGCACCAAACTTAAACTCATTGGTGTGGATGTTGCCAGCTTTGGTGATCCGTTTGTGAGTGGTGATGCTGTAAGAAGTATTGTGTTTGATGATACAGTGAAAGGTGTTTACAAGCGTATCAATGTAAGTGCCGATGGTAAAGAGTTGTTGGGTGGAATTTTAGTTGGTGATGCCGAGCAATATAATATGTTATTGCAAACATGTAAGAACAAAGTGGTTTTGCCTCCAAATACAGAAGATGTTATTCTTGGTGCAAGAGGTGGTGAAGGCGAGGGCGGGGCAGGTGTTACAAGTTTGCCTGATGATGCAGTGATCTGCAGTTGCGAAGCAGTAACAAAAGGTGCAATCTGCGATTCGGTGAAGATGGGTTATGAAACTGTTGATGGTATTAAGAAATGTACAAAAGCAGGTACAGGTTGTGGTGGTTGTGTGCCGATGGTGAAAGACCTGATGATACACACGTTGAAAGCTTCAGGCAAAGTTGTACGCAATGTATTATGCGAACATTTTGATCATAGTCGCCAGGAATTATTTGATCTCATCAAAATAAATGGACTACGCACTTACGATGAAGTGTTGACGAAGTTTGGAAAAGGTGATGGTTGTGAATTATGTAAACCACCGGTTGCTTCTATTCTTGCAAGCTTGTGGAATGAAGTGATCCTGAAAAAAGGAAATGATACGGCACAGGATAGCAATGATCGCTTCCTCGCCAATATTCAAAAAGGAGGAACTTATTCTGTAGTACCACGTATTCCCGGTGGAGAAATTACACCTGATAAGCTGATCGTCATTGGACAGGTTGCAAAGAAATATAATCTCTACACGAAGATCACCGGCGGTCAGCGAATTGATCTGTTTGGTGCACATCTCAGTGATCTTCCTGATATCTGGGAAGAATTGATTGATGCTGGTTTTGAAAGCGGACATGCATACGGTAAGAGTTTACGTACTGTAAAAAGTTGTGTGGGCAGCACCTGGTGCCGTTTTGGTTTGCACGACAGTGTAAGCTTTGCAATAAAAGTAGAAGAACGTTACCGTGGTCTTCGCTCTCCACATAAACTAAAAGGTGGCGTGAGCGGTTGCATTCGTGAATGCGCCGAAGCGCAAAGCAAAGACTTTGGCATTATTGCTACAGAGAAAGGATGGAATTTGTATGTGTGTGGCAACGGTGGTAGTAAACCTCAGCATGCATTATTGCTTGCATCCGATATTGATGAAGAGACCTGTATCAAATACCTCGATCGTTTCCTGATGTTCTATGTAAAAACGGCCGATCCATTAACACGCACAGCAACATGGCTTAATAAAATGGAAGGAGGTATTGACTATTTACGTTCTGTGGTTGTTAATGATGCGTTGGGCATGAATGCAGAATGGGAAGCTGCTATGGAAAACCATGTTAACTCCTACGAATGCGAATGGAAAGCGGCTATTGAAACACCTGAATTACGCAAGCGCTTTAATCATTTCGTCAATGCACCGGAAGAAAAAGATCCAACAGTTGTATTTGATCCCATGCGTGAACAGAAGCGTGCAAAAGAATGGAAATAAATTTTGGTTTTGAATAATACGATTGCTGCCATATAAAAAATAGTTGTTGAGAAATTTCCTTGTAAGACACAAACGGATTTTCGATGATTGATTGCTTACAGGCTCCTTAGCCGTTTTCTGCGATTGCCCCATATAAAGAAGGAAGATCAACTGAACTGTAGCACATGTTACAGGAACAGATTATTCAACGAATCCTTTAACTACGAATTATATGATCGCAG
>JAACZX010000050.1 GCA_009996555.1 Chitinophagaceae bacterium
CAACATGAAATATTACACGTTTGCAAAAGGTGTATTTGCCGGAGTAGATAATGTGCTGGTAAGTGCAACCGGTTATACCGGAGCAGGTGGCGTTGAAATTTATTTTGAAGATAAAGATGGTGCCGCTGATAAAATATGGGACGCCATTTTTGAAGCAGGAAAATCAGCAGGCATTAAACCCATTGGGCTTGGTGCACGTGATACACTCCGTTTAGAAAAAGGATTCTGTTTATACGGAAACGATATTGATGATACAACATCGCCTTTAGAAGGCGGGCTTAGCTGGATCACTAAATTCAGCAAAGATTTTACGGCAAAAGATATTTTAGAAAAACAAAAAGCAGAGGGTGTTCAACGTAAGCTTGTTGGTTTCGAAATGATCGATCGTGGTATTCCTCGTCACGATTATAAAATAAAAGATGCCGAAGGGAACGAAATAGGAAAAGTAACCAGCGGCACACAATCACCTTCTTTGCAAAAAGCAATCGGGCTTGGCTATGTGGCCAGTGCCTTTGCTGCATTTGATACTGAAATTTATGTGGAGGTAAGAGACAAACTGCTCAAAGCAAAAGTGGTAAAGATCCCCTTCCTGTAAAACAAAGCAACGAAGGGCATTATTCTTGCTGATGATATTTGTAACGGTGAGTCTGCAACTTTTTATGCAGGCTCACCGTTTTACGAAACCACCAAACAGTTCATCTCTGCTTTATGCCATCTATTCATCTCACTACATTTATTGCCGCACCCATTGATCGTGTCTTTGATCTCAGCAGGCATATTGGTCTGCACAAAATTTCGCAACAGGATAACAATGAAGAAGCAATCGGTGGTGTTACCTCCGGCCTTATTAAAGAAGGTGAGTTTGTAACATGGAAAGCAAAGCATCTGTTCAAAACAAGAACAATGACGGTGAAGATCACCCAAATGAAAAGCCCTGGTTTTTTTGAAGATGTGATGGAAAAAGGTGATTTTCTTTCCTATGCGCACAAGCATCATTTCAAGGCTGTAAACAATGGCACCATCATGATCGATGAACTGGCGTTTGAAGCTCCTTATGGTGCTGTTGGAAAACTCTTCAACCGTATTTATCTCACAGGATATATGAAAACACTATTGGAGAAACGGAACAATACGATTCGTGACTATGCGGAAAGCACCAAATGGCAGGCTTTATTATAGACTAAGTGTTTTTTCCTTTGCCGGTTTTTGTACAGATTATGTTTATTGATTATACTTGTACACATAAATCGTATCCTGATGAAACCAGCAAGTATGCGTCTTTTGCTAGTTGCTTTGTCATTTTCCTGTTCGGCCACTAAAGTATTCTCACAATGTTTAACGGTTCCTGTTTCGTTACAGGAAAAAGTATCTTCTTCCGACGCTGTTATTACAGGTGTAGTAACAGAGAAAGAATCGTTTATTGATTCCAGCAACATGCAGGTGTACACGCTAAACAAGATCAGTGTAAAAGCCTGGCTTAAGAATCAAAAGGCATTACCTGTAGTTTATCTTATTACCGAAGGCGGTACTTATCAAAACCGTTCAACAGTTGTTTATCCTTCGCTTCAGTTACAGCAGAATGCGCAATATGTTTTGTTCCTGCAAACTGCGCCGGCAAAAAAGCAAAGCAAACAATTACTCAGGAAAAATCCTGCAGCGTTTCAAACAATTCCTTACGCCGGTGTGCAAGGTTGCTTTGTTCAGCAGATGGGTTTGTTTGTTGATGCAGTTAAAAAAGAAAAAATTGCAGAAGCAGATCTGCTCAGTAAAATAAAACAGATCAGTAAGCAGGAAGCTGTTACACCCGAAGGGAAAAAATATTCAGCTTTGCAAACAACAGATGTGGTAAGCCGCATCATGTCTGTTTCTTCTGTTTCGCCCGGCACCACACGTGCAGGAACTGTTGTTGCCGGCGACCAGGTAACCATTACCGGAAATGGTTTTGGTGCCACACCCGGTACGGTTTATTTCAGTAATGCTGATGATGGAGGTGCTACGTTTATCACATCAGGTCTGGCAAGTGATATTATTTCGTGGAACGATAACAGCATTACTGTAAAAGTGCCTTCCAATGCCGGAACAGGACCGGTAAATGTAAATGGAACTGCAACATCAGCAAGTTCACTTACCATTCAATACAGTCATACAGCAATCGATCACAACTTTGGTGGTTTTGCAACAGCAACCCGTCAGCGTTTTTACCTCCGTAACCTTGATGGTCTTGGCGGATATACCTTTCAGTTTCATAATGACTTTGCTGCAAATACAGGCGCTGTTGCTGCATTTAACCGTGCACTCATCACCTGGCGTTGTGCAAGTGGTGTAAGCATCCGTGCAAACGGCACAACTTCTGTTAACACATCAGCAAACGATGGTGTAAATGCTGTTTATTTCGAACCTTCACTTCCATCAGGAACACTTGCTGTGTGTACAGCTAATTACAATGCCGGAGCAGATGCATCGTGCAGCATGCAAAACAGTGTATGGTGGATGGAGGATGTGGATATTCAATTCAGAAGCGCTCCTGCAACAGGATTTAACTGGGAGTTTGGTCCGTTATCACCCTCTTCTTCCGAATACGATTTTGAATCTGTTGCATTGCATGAGCTTGGTCATGCACATGGTATGGGTCATGTTATTGCAGCAGGCAGTGCCATGCATTATGCACTGGCAAACGGTGCTGTTTCAAGAGCCTTGAACAGTAATGATCTTACAGCCAGCACTGAAAAACTTGCGTATTCCGATGCAGCCACCTGCTTTAATCCTCCCGGCTCCGGAACAGAAATGCAGTCCATTGCCTTTGGCAGCTGCGTTTCATTGCCAATTACTTTGGGCGAATTAAAAGTAAAACGGATAGGAAACGGGCAGGTGCAACTAAACTGGAACACCATACAGGAACTGAATAACGATGGCTTTATTATTGAACGTGGTGAAACACCTCAGCGTTTTCAATCCATTGGCTTTGTAAAAGGGCGTGAGTTTTCACTTGAACCCAAAGACTATAATCATATTGATCAAAATGCCGGCCCCTATGGCTGGTATTACCGTTTAATACAAAAAGATCTTGATGATCACAGGGTAAGTTCTTCTGTTGTGTACATCAAAGGCGAAGAAAGTAAACAATGGAAAGTATGGAACGGAGAAGATGGTAACAACCTATCACTTTACAATAAAGAATCACAAAACCGGAAAGTACAATTCCGCCTGTTTGATGCTACCGGGCAATTAGTTTTCAGCAGCAGCATTACAAATGGCAAGGCACAGTTTTCATTTGCACACCTCCGCAGGGGTTATTACAGTTACCAGGTAGTTGATGCAGAGCAAACCATTTCAGGCAAACTGGTACTTGGCCAATAATAAATACATCAAACCATAACCAACCTCTAATCATGAAAGGGCAGCTTTAGCTGCTCTTTCTTATTTTTGCCGCCTTATGGCAAACAATAAACCCACACTCTATACCTGTCTTTCTCCTGCATTATTACACCTCTACGATCTGCGCAGCGCTGTTGTTGTAATTATTGATGTGTTTCGTGCAACCTCCACCATTGCCTCTGCACTGCACAATGGTGCACAATGTGTAATTCCGGTTGATGAAGTGGCCAAAGCAATCGCACTAAGCAAGAATGTAAATGGTATTGCTGCAGGTGAACGTGATGGTAAAATTGCCGATGGGCTTGAACATGGCAATTCACCATTGGAATACAACCCTGATTTTATTACCGGAAGAACGCTGGTGCTTACCACAACCAATGGTACAAAACTTCTGCAAATGGCGCTGGATAACGATGCAGATACCATCATCACCGGATCATTTCCCAACCTGAGTGCCGTTTGCGATTATCTTGTTGCAGAAAAGAAAAACGTAGTGCTTGGCTGTGCAGGATGGAAAGACCGTTACAATTTAGAAGACACATTATTTGCAGGTGCAGTCATCAACCGCATTAAAGAACATTTCACCATTCATTGCGACAGTTCGCTAACTGCTGAAATGCAGTACAACATGGTGAAAGACGATCTGCATGGGTTTGCACCAAACCTCACACATCATCATCGCCTGGTTGACCGCTTTGGCTTAATTGAAGACATCCGCTTTTGCATGACAGCTGATGTGGCAAATGTGTTACCGCTTTACAAAGAAGGTATGTTACTGAAAGGCTAAGAGAAGAATCAGCAATGAGCAATAAACAACAGGCAAAATCATCTGTGGCTCCATTATTCTTCATTCTTGGTTCCACTTTCGCAAAAACAAAATCTGTAAAGGTAAGAACCTTTTCCAGTTCAGCAATCGGTTTACAGCTGTTGATATTTCTTTCTTTATTTCACAGGAAATGTGCGTTTAAAGCCTTTACTTTTGCAGATTGGCCTTTGCTGAACGCCTGATCGTTTCTGCATTGCAGCCGATATAACTGTATTCTGAATTTGTAAAATTGTTATCGCTTGGCTTTACCACATCTGTTGAAGTTTGCTTATAATCACGGTACCGAAGAAGTGATCCGTCGTGGAAAAAAAATACATGCCATTGGCTTTGCTGAGCTGGTGGAGCATGATGAACTGATGGGCTCTGTTGTTTTTCGTGTAAGAGACGATTCTTATTCTACGTTCTACAAAGTTTATATCCAGAAGTACAAAGATGCCAACGCCATGAATGTGCGTTGCAGCTGCCCCTACAACCTGGGCGATATCTGCCGGCATGAAGTGGCGTCGCTTTTTCAGTTGCAGGATCTTATCGATAAAAATATTCTCGGCTTAAAAGATCTGCAGTACGATCAGCGACATACGGTGGTGAAGATGAAAACCATTGAACTCAAAACCATCCGCACACTTACTGCTGCTGCTGCTTTAAATGATGCAGAGATCTTTTTACGAAGCAACAAAGCATCTATCCTGTCTGCAAAAGATGAATGTGTAAAAGCAGAAGTACAAATGAACGGCGAAGTGTGGCCGGTAACTATTCAGAAAAACGATGAACGGAATTTTGATACTTCCTGCACCTGCGCAGAAAATACACATGCCATTTGCGAACACAAAGCCATTGTGTTCATTCAGTTGCTGAATGCACATGGTCCTATGTATTTCGACAGTATCCGCAACATGGATAAAGAAAAAGGAAAGCTGCTCGGCATTTATGGTTATTCGCTCAGCGATAACTGGCAGGAGAAGTTTGAATTTATTTATAAAGATGGGAAACCTTTTCTGCGTGTACTTGATCCCGGTGTAAAACGTGTGGAACCATCTGCAGCAAAAAAGCCCGAACCTGTTGCTGCTGTTACGGCTGTAGCCGAAGAAAAACAAACGGTTGAAACAGTTGAAGAAACAAAGCAGCTGATACGTTTAGGTGTTGTATTCAACAATAACAATAAACAGTTTCCCGGTTTTTATATTGATGTAGTGAAAGGTGAAGTGGACGAAGACGGACACGAGTTTACCGGTAATGTTGAAAAACTTGATGTAAGCAAGTTTATTGAAACCGATGATTTGGATGAAAATGATAAACAGTTGCTGCAATTGCTGCGCCGTTTACAGCCCGGCGAGATCAGCAAATTTGTTAACCGCAATTCACCCTTCTCCGGTATTTGGGAAAACATTATTCATCACGAAGAAGATGATCTTCCGGAAGATACTAAAACACTGATGCTGGAATACCTGCTGCCACGCATACAGAAATTATTTGCAGAAACAAGTTCGCCGGTATTACTCCTTCCAAAAGGAAAAGAGTTTAAAACAAAGAACCTTATCCCGATTACCACAACGGGAACATTCTTAAAACCGTTTTTTGAACTGCAGCAGCAAAAGAATAAATGGGAATGGAGCTGCAAAGTAAAAATCAACAGCGTTGCACTGGATGTGCATGAGAACGAATGGAACAGCCCCATCATTTTTTTACTGAACAACGAAGCACGCACCTGGGATAAACAGGAAGATGCGCAACTGGTTCTTGATTTTGCTTCACGAAAAAACAAACTCATCAGTAATGATGAATTATCTGAGTTTCTTGTAAAAGAAGCATTGAAGATTGCCCGTGATTATCATGTAGAGTTTGATAAGGCGTTGATCAAAGAAGTAAAATCGGGCGAACCTGATATTACGTTGCAATTACAGGAAAAAGGCGATTACCTCGTCATGATCCCCACTTTCAGCTATAAAGGTTATAAAGTTCGCCCTGCTGATAAAGATGAAATTATTCTGCCTGGTGAAGATGGGTTGATCATTGTTAACCGCAACCGTGAAAAAGAAAATGAGTTTATTGAAAAAGTAGAAAAACTTCATTCGCAATTTATAAAACCCGAAGGCGGCGCACAACTTGCATTAAAAGGAGCAGAGGTGTTGAAGAACAACTGGTTCTTTTTGTTTGTGGATGCCATGAAGGAAATGAAAGTACCGGTGGAAGGATGGGAAGTGCTGAAGAATTTCCGCTTCAATACAGCCAAACCAAAAACCGAGATCTACATCAGCAATGGTGTTGATTGGTTTGATGCGAAAGTGAAAGTGGTATTTGGTGATCAGAGTGTAAGTATTGCTGAAGTAAAGAAAGCACTGGCCAATAAACAATCGCTGGTGCAACTTTCTGATGGAACATTAGGCGTATTACCTGAAGAATGGATCAAGCGATATTCCATGTTGTTCCGTGTGGGTGAAAACAAACAGGATCAGCTTCGTTTATCAAAATATCATATCAGCGTTATTGATGAGCTGTATGAAAACAGGAACGAAGAAGAGTTAATGATACAGCTTGAAGAAAAGTATGAACGCCTGCGTGAGTTCAAACACATTCAAAAAGTTGATCCGCCGGCACATCTGCAACCTATTCTTCGCCCCTACCAGGAAAGTGGTTTTCACTGGCTCAACTTTTTAAGTGAAGTGGGCTGGGGTGGTATTCTGGCTGATGATATGGGTTTGGGTAAAACCATTCAGGCATTATCGTTCCTGCAACATTTACAAACAAAGAACAACGGGTTAAAAGCATTGGTTGCATGCCCCACCACGCTGATGTATAACTGGGAGAACGAGATCAAAAAATTCACACCCATATTAACCTATCATATTCATCATGGTGCACAACGCAGCCGTGATAAAGATTTTTTCAAGCCTTTCAATATTGTTATCACTACATACGGAACACTCCGCAGCGATATAAAATTATTAAGCGAACAGAATTTTGATTGTGTGGTACTTGATGAAAGCCAGGCCATTAAAAACCCAAACAGTAAAGTAGCAAAAGCAGCTTGCCTGCTTAAGAGCAAACACCGTTTGTGCATGAGTGGTACACCGTTACAGAATAACACGTTTGATATTTATGCGCAAATGAATTTCCTTAACCCGGGTATGCTGGGTACGGTTGAACATTTCCGTAACGATTTTGCAACACCAATTGATAAGTTTGGTGAAAAAGAACAGAAAGATCATTTACGCAAGTTGTTGTTTCCGTTTATTCTCCGTCGCACAAAAGAACAGGTGGCAAAAGATCTTCCTGAAAAAACAGAAAGCATTCTTTACTGCGAAATGGAAACCGACCAGCGTCGTATTTATGATGCATACCGTAACGAATACCGATCAAAGATCCTTGGTACAATTGAAGAAGTGGGCATCGGTCAATCGCAACTGACCATTCTGCAGGGGTTAATGAAACTCCGCCAGATCTGCGATTCGCCTTCTATCTTAAACGAAGCAGAGAAGTTGCCGAACCATTCCATTAAACTTGATGAATTGGTACGTGAACTGGAAGAAAACATGGGTAATCACAAAGCGCTGGTGTTCTCACAGTTCCTTGGTATGCTTGGTTTGATTCGTGAAAAGCTGGAAGAGTTGAATATTCCGTTTGTCTATTTTGATGGAAGTACATCTGCAGCAGATCGTGAAAAAGCAGTACAGGATTTTCAAAACAATGAAGAAACAAGAGTGTTCCTCATTTCACTCAAAGCGGGTGGTGTGGGTTTGAACTTGACTGCTGCTGACTATGTGTACATTGTTGATCCGTGGTGGAACCCGGCAGTAGAACAACAGGCTATTGATCGTACACATCGTATTGGTCAAACCAATAACATCTTTGCCTACCGTATGATCTGTAAGGATACCATTGAAGATAAAATTTTACAACTGCAGGAACGCAAGCGTTCACTTGCACGTGATCTTATTGCTGATGATAATGGATTTGTGAAGAGTTTGAGTAAGGAAGATGTGGAGTATTTGTTCAGTTAATTGTTTTGCTACTAAGGCGCAAAGACATAAAGGAAGTACAGATTTGTACTTCCTTTTTTTATTATAGCTAAGTAGTACGCAATATTGTGCCCGGGTTTTGCTTCGAATCAAAAGCAATTATCCTTTCTTTTTATTTGTTGCTTTCAATGTTTTCAGTTTCTTATCTGCTTTTTCAATGCTGGCAATAAATTGTTTTTCCACCTCTGAAAGTTCATTTTCTGATTTGTTTTTGTAGGATTCATATTCAGCCTGTGCTTTTTGTTGAGCTATTTCTGCTGAAATTGTTCCTGCATGTGTTAACACATCCTGTCTGCTCATTGTTATAAACCCGTCCAATACTTCAATCCAATCTTTCATATACATCGGCTTACGTTGCATGGCATTGATTTCTGCAATGTCGAGGTATGCTGAAACCAAACGGTTTAATACAGCTAACTCTTCTTGTGAAAGATAATTTTTCGCTACGGCAATTTCCTGTTTTGTAGGTTTCCTGCCTTTGAAGGCAGTTAAGCCCATAAAGGGTAATTGAGCATTGGCTCTTTCAAATATGATTTCAGCTGCTGTATGTCCGTGGGCTGCCCAATGCAACTTGTTTTGAACAGTTTGAAAAAACTGCTGGGTTATACTTGATCTTGGATCGTAGTCAAGGCTTGTAGCATAAATTTCAAGAACTTTCCGGTAAAAAACTTTTTCACTGGAACGAATGTCCCGGATGCGGTCGAGTAATTCTTCAAAATAGCCACCGCCCTGCTTCAGCAAATCATCATTCATCGTGAAGCCTTTGATCAGGTATTCCCGCAAGCGCTCAGTTGCCCACATACGAAACTGTGTACCCCGAAGCGATCTTACCCTGTAGCCAACTGAAATAACAACATCCAAGTTATAGTGGTTTACTTCATAACCTTTCCCATCTGCCGCAGTTGTTCGGAATTTCCGAACAACTGAATCCTCCTGTAACTCACCTTCCTCAAAAATGTGTTTGATATGTTCACTAATGTTAGACTTGGACGACTGAAACAATTCCACCATATCCGCCTGTGTAAGCCAAATCGTATCGTTTTCTAAACGAACCTGGATTTTTATCTGCCCATCATCCGATTGGTAAAGCAAAATTTCACTCTTATTTGTTTCTGGTAACATGGTATAAAAATACTTTTTTCACGGTAACGGACTATTTATAATGAAGTTGAAGAACAGAACAAAACTTGGCAGCAACGTTATAAATCACAAAGCTCGGTCATTATCCTTTTTATTCGGTTAATGGCTTTGCTACTAAGGCACAAAAACATTAAGGAAGTACAGATTTGTACTTCCTTTTTTTATTATAGCTTGCTTGCTTTCACGCTTTTTTGCACTTATATTTAATAACTGTCTCTTCAATTCACATCAAACCTTTTCTTCATGATTAATTTTTCTTTTTGCCGTTGCAGCAGTTTTTTCAATGCACAACGGTTCTCCTGGATGCTGCTGTTTTGTATTTCAGTACAAGCACTCCATGCTCAAAGCACCCGTCTGTTACGTCAACCTTCAGTTAGTGCCACACAGGTAGCTTTTGTTTATGGTGCTGATCTGTGGGTAGCCGATCTCAACGGACAAAATGTATTGCGTCTCACCAGTACGCCTGCTGTGGAAAGTGATCCGCATTTTTCACCCGATGGAAAATGGATCGCCTTCACCAGTAACCGCAGCGGAAGCCCGGCAGTGTATATTGTATCCGCCAAAGGCGGCGAAGCAACAAGACTCACCTGGCATCCATCAGCTTCCATGGCTCGTGGCTGGAGTAATGACGGCAAACAGGTATTGTACAGTTCTGAACGAGAAACAGCACCCACCGCCTACATGCGTTTGTGGAGCGTACAAACAAGCGGA
>JAACZX010000773.1 GCA_009996555.1 Chitinophagaceae bacterium
TCCAGTGCTTCACGTTGTTTTACTTTTTCATCGTACACGCCAACGGGCAACAATGTTTTAGCGATCACCGGCATCAGTTCAATCAGCATCAGAATAACAAGAATTAAATAATAGCGAAATTGTAACGCATCATTATCCTTTAATAAATTATTCATGGCTTCAATACGAGTTAAAAAACCTGTATTGAGGTATGCAAGAAAGTCTGTTTCCTGTTTTTTAATGGTTTCTTCCATTGTTTTCAACTCTTCATCAATTGCATCAATACGAGGTTGTTGCTGTGTTTGCAATGCTTTGTATTCTTCATCGAGTTTTTGATACTCGTTGCGCTTTGCAATGGCAATATCCTGTATACCTACTTTGCCGCTTCCGCCGCTGCCGTCAGTTTCCGCTATGAATTTTTCACGAGCTGTATTTACACCAGCGTATTTCGCAGCAAGTTCTTTTTGCAGTGTTGTTTTTTCTTTCAGCAATTCATCTTTACGGTTTTTGTACAGCAGATCCAGTTCTGTACGTTTGGTGAGTTTGCGTTTTTCATTATCCAGCGATACCTGCATTTTAATTTCTTTATCGAACATGTAAAGAATAGCAGGTTGGGCCATGAACGTACCAATGGTAAGTGCCAGCAATCCACGAAAGAGGAGCGGAGTGATCTTTCGTTTATTGAACTGGTTAATGCCTTTGATGAGTGCCCGGTCGATGCTCAGGATCACAAAGCCCATGAACAAACCGCTGCCAACATACAGAAATACATTGTCGATAACAGTTGAGAAGAAATAAGTCCAGGCCAGTGTGGCAAAGATCCAGGTGGCTAAAACGCTCATGCCTACAATGCGGTAGCGGTTCCGGTCTACCACACAATCTTTGATCAGTTCTTTTTCTGCTGTTGCCAGCCACCAAAGCAGTTCATCGGCTTGGGTAGGCACATACGTTTCCCCTGCGTACATAGGAGTAGTCTGTTGACTCATAAAAATGATTTAAATGTTAAGCTTGGTTAAAGCAGGAACAGCGAACGTGGTTAAAGCCGGAGATAAAACGAGCAGTAAAAATAGTTATTGTAAAAGAAATGGTAAAGCCGGGCAAAGAAAGAGAAGGTGAGTGGTCAATGGTGAGTTGTGAGTGGGGAACTCCAGCTTTTTCTTACCTCTTACTTCGTACATCGTACTTGCCCCCAAATGCCTACCTTTGCCGCTCCAAAATAAAGAACATGAATTTTGACCGGAATACGATTATTGGTTTTGCTGCCATGATGGTGCTGCTCTTTGGGTATATTTTCTTTACACAAAAGCAGAGCCATGAGTTAGAGGCACAAAAAAAGCATATTGCTGATTCTACGGCCCGTGTGGTGGCTGCCAAGCAAAAAGCTGCCGAAGAGTTAGCAAAAAAACAAGCCGCTCTTCAGCCGGATACCAACAAAACGCAGGCGCCTGTAACAGCAGAAGACTTCCAGCCGGCAACTGCTGAACAAATAACTGTGGTTGAAAATGAATTGATGAAGGTGAACTTCACCAACAAAGGTGGTTATCCTAAATCAATTGAGTTAAAGAACTACAAACGCTTTGATGGTACTCCTGTTATTATTGGTGGTGAAAGTCATAAGCTGATGTATGCTATCAATGCAGGCATTAATAAATCTGCCAAGACTGCAGATCTTCAATTTAACTCCGGGGCTATTACAAAAACAGCCGATGGACAAGCCATCACCTTCAGTATGGCAAACGCTGCAGGTCAATTGGTAGAACATATTTACAGTATTAAAAACAACAGCTACCTCGTTGACTGGACAGTGAAATTAAAAGGTGCTGACAAATTATTAACCGGTGGTATTCTTAACCTGAATTGGGATATTACTGCACGCCAGCAGGAAAGTGATCTGAAGTATGAAAAGGGACAGAGCAATATCGGTTTCCTTGAAGATGGTGATTATGATTTTGAAGC
>JAACZX010000422.1 GCA_009996555.1 Chitinophagaceae bacterium
CAATCGATGGTGCTGTTGTAAAATTCTATTCTGCGTTTTGCTTTTAAGCCGATCTTTTTTGCCAGCTCCATATTGCCGGTGAAGATGTAGCCATAATAACCACCGCATTGCTGTTTCATAAAATCGCCGATGCGTGCATAGGTTGCTTCGAGTTCTTTGATGTCGCCCAGGCGTTCACCGTATTCCGGGTTGATCATCATGATGCCTTTTGCATCTTGCGGCACTTCTGTTTTTGCAAAATCGCACACCGCAAAATCGATGAGCTTTTGTACACCTGCTGCAATTGCATTCTTCTTTGCATTGTCAATTGCTTTCGGATTATAATCAGTTGCAATAATTTTTAATCCCGGTACATCAACGATCTGTTCTTCCAGCAATGCATCTTCTTTGTGATACTCTGTTTCATCATACCCCTGCACATGCATAAATGCATAATTGGTGCGGTACAAGCCCGGTCTGCGGTTGGTGGCGATCAATGCTGCTTCTATCGCCAATGTACCCGAGCCGCACATGGGGTTAATAAATGGTGAAACACGATCCCATACGGTGGCATAAATTGTTGCTGATGCCAAACCTTCCAGCATCGGTGCAAGGCCGGGAATTTTTCGATAGCCATGTCGTGCTAATGAATCACCCGATGTATCAACAAACACTTCTGCCTCTTCATTCTTCCAGAACAAATGAATAACAGTGCCGGTTAACTCCGCACCTGTTGACGGACGTGTGCCTCGCTTCTCTCTGATGCGATCAACAATCGCATCCTTCACCCGTAAGTTGGCAAACATGCTGTTGTTTATGGTGGGATTATTTACATTACTTGTTACCGAAAAATAACCGGGATCGGGTAAAATGTTTTCCCATTGAAAATTCTTCAATGCATTGTAAATATCATCGCCATCCTGTGCAGTAAATTGTTTTAAACTGTACAACACCTGGCTGGCACAACGCAGATTGAGATTGAGCTTAATACAATCATTGATTGTACCCATCAACTTTACACCGGTAATAAATGCTTCATCAATAGTAAAACCCAACGCTTTTACTTCTGCTTCTAAATAAGGAGCAATGCGCTTGTGACAGGTAATGATGATGGTGGAGGGGGTTGTAAATAAATTCATGTTGAATATGGTTTAGGGTAGAAGGCTTAAGGTTTAGGGAAGACAATAAATCATTTGGAATTGTATTTGCCTTACACCCTATACCATACAGCTTACGCCTATTTGGCCACGGCAATTTTCACTTTCTTCCCTTTTATCTTTTCGTCTTTAATAAGGTTGAGGGTGTGACTTGCTTTTATTTTTTTTACGGCAACGAAAGCAAAAAAATCTTTCACTTCAATTAAGCCGATGTCTTCTTTTTTCAAATCGCCTTTGTTGCTGAGGAAGCCAACAATATCAATTTTATTCACCTTGTCTTTTTTGCCGGCAGCAATAAACAGGGTTGTCCATTTCGGCTTTTCGGGTATCTCTGCTTTTTCGGGTAATGTAATTTCTGTTGCATCAGCAGGAATGTAAGCAGGCTTTGTTTCATCGGGACCAAGAATCACAATGGCAGTACCACTTGCTTCCATACGTGCCGTACGGCCGTTACGATGTGTAAATGCATCTTCGGTATGTGGTAAATGATAATGCACAATGTAGCGGATGTTGGCAATGTCTAACCCACGTGCTGCCAGATCGGTTGTAACCAACACATTCGATGTGCCGTTGCGGAATTTGCACAACGCAGCATCACGGTCACGCTGTTCCATGGCACCATGATAAAATACATTCACAATATCACGCTCTTTCAATAATGCACTTGTACGTTCCACTGCTTCACGATGATTGCAGAATACAATCGTTGAACGGTTACCGAGCATACAAATTAAACGGAACAGTGTTTCAATTTTATCTTTCTCTTCGCTTTGCAATGTTTGTATGGCAAGGCCAA
>JAACZX010000423.1 GCA_009996555.1 Chitinophagaceae bacterium
CCGTTTAATTGTTTTTTCCTGTGTATGAAGTTGTTTCTGATCTGCTTTCAACACAGCTGTATTTGGCTGCGCCTGAGTGCTCATTCCTGCAAGCACGGCAGCGGCTGCTATTACAAATGACTTTTTCATTTTGTATAATTTTTTTTAGGAAATAACTGGTATCAACCATTAACAGGTCAAAATTATTTCCTCTTACTGCTGCAGAACATTGCCGTTCGGTGAAAAGGCAAAACCTGTCGGCAAATGCATTAAAAGAATCTCTGGCATCTTGTGGAAATAACAAACACAATTGTGTTGTGAATTGAGATGACGAGTTAAAGAAGACCGGCAATTTTTCGTTTGCAATTGCTGAACCTGTATCCTGCTGTTAAAGAAATCCCTGCACTTTCACGGCGAATGGTTCGCTGCAGCAGAAAACCGGTTTGCTGGTATTCCCATTTGCTGTTGAGATAGCAATAAAAGCTGTCGCCATTATATCCTGCATTTATCCATGCCTGGAAATCGGTAGCAGTGTGCAGTTGTGTACCGTGCGCATACAACCGTTTTGACGCACCAGCTCCTGTAAGCACAGCAGGTGTAATTAACCAATCGCCATGATGCATGCTGAATGCATAAGCGTAACCAATTTTTGGAGTAAAAGAAACCCATTCAGGCTTTTCTTTCAGTTGATTTGAAACAGAACTGTCTTTAATGATCTCGTTTGCAGATGTATTACTTGTCATACGTTGCCATAAAGGAGATAAGACTGCAAAGCAAGCTCCCTGCGATTTTAACTGGCGAGCTGAAAAAAAATCAGAAGCAGCAAAGGAAAACCGGGAGGTGTTTTGCAGCAGGAATAAATCCATACCGGCGTCTTTTTCTGTCAGGTTTTTTAATGTGATGTATTGCCTTGTGTGCCTGTGCGAAAGCAGCAAACCATTATACTGATGATAAAACGGTTCTGCAATAAGGTGTTTGTTGCTTACCTGGAAACGTAATGAAGTGTAATGAAATTTTGCCGCAGGGTCCGTTAGTGTGCCGGGCACAATAAATGAATAGCTGAGCGAAAGAAACTTGTATTGAAGATAAGCACCAACGTATATGCCGTTGTTGACCTTCATCCTCTCATCGTTTCTTCGTTCATGAAATGTTTCATCCGGACTGGAAAAAGCAAAACCGGACTGATCTCTTCCAATGTTTAATTCAATTACATTCTTTTTGGCAAAGGCACGGATATAGGTACTGTCAGCCAATTGTGCATCAGCCTTACCGGCACATACAAGCTGTATCAGCATGCAGCATACTGCCACAAGGTATTGCACCGTTTTTACTTGCATTAGAAATATCTTCTGATTGCTGCAACAACTTCTGATATGTTTCCGTCAAAATGATGCGACCCGGGCAGAGTTTGTATTGTTACATTTTTTAATTGAATTTCAGGGGAAAGAACCCCGTCTTCATCAGCACCAAAAATGATCAGGGTTTTGGGCGATGCCATCCGGTTGATTTCAGCAACAACATTCATTGCTCTTGTTTTTGATTCGCCCCACATATCACTTACATGAATTTCAAAGTCGGTGCTTGAGGAAGGTGAAAGCAGCACCACGCTTGATAATTTCTGTTGAATGACCGTAGCAAGATGGTTAACAATAAACGGCATTACATCTGCACCAAAAGAATAACCGACCAGTACCACTGTACGGTCTGCTTTGGTATTCAGTTTTGCTGAGAGATAACTGCTGATAGCTGCTGCGGTTTGCTGCGGCGTTTTCTTTTCCCAGAAATAACTGCGGGCATTTAATGCCAGTACATCATAACCGGAAGCAAACAGCGTATTGCACAACTGTGTTGAAAAATGATTCAATCCGCCATCACCTGTGATATACAGTACAAGCGGTTTTGCTGAATTACTGGTTGTCCATTCTTTTACGGGTAAGCTACCC
>JAACZX010000424.1 GCA_009996555.1 Chitinophagaceae bacterium
CTATCGCCAGCTCATCCATACTTATTTTGGTTTGAAGCTTCCGAAAATAAAAATTGCTGTTACCGGCAGTGGTCGTGTGGCGCATGGTTTACTGGAGATCATGAACCTGCTTGGTGTAAACGAAGTGGAGCCGTTTGATTACCTGCACCGACAGTATGACTATCCGGTATATGTTCATTTAAAAGGCCGTGATTTGTATGAACGTAAAGATGACGGCACCTACAACCGTGTGAATTTTCATGAACAGCCGGAAGAATACAAATGCAGCTTCTCTCCTTTTGTAAAACAAACCGACGTTTTGCTGAATGGTGTATACTGGGATAAAGACATTCCGCCGCTGTTTACCTTGGATGAATTCAGAAACGCTTCATTCAAAATTCAAACCATTGCTGATGTAACCAACGATACCGGCGGATCAATACCTGTTAATATCGGCGATTCAACCATTGCTGATCCGGTGTATGGTGTTGATAAGATCACCTTACAAAAAACAGCTGCCTACGCACCAGGCGCTGTTGATGTGATGGCAGTAGGTAATCTGCCGAATGAACTGCCACGTGATGCTTCCCGTTATTTTGGTGAGCAGCTTATTAAGTATGTATTGGAAGATCTGTTGAAAGGTGGTTCCACTATTCTCGACAGGGCAACCATGCTGAAAAAAGGTGTACTGACAGATGAGTATAATTATTTGAAAGAATATGCAGGTGTAATTTAAATACGAATTACAAAGTCAGAAGTACGTTGCAGCATTTTGTATTTTTTTATTTCTCGGCGTGAAGCAAAACAGCAGAGGTAAATTACAAATACAAATAATAATCTTTCAACAGGTTCACAAAAGCCGCTGTGTATTGGTTGTTTGTATCCTTTACAGCTATTTCCTCCACAACTGTTTTTGTTTTTGTTCTTGCAAACAAAAGCATTGAGCGGAAATAGTCATGCTTCACTGTTTGTTTCACCTGTACATGTTTTTGTAAATAAAGATCAACGTTTTCTGCCAATTCAATCATATAAGCCGAACGTGTATAAGGCAGTAATACCGCAAAACACCCATCCTCTGTTAAGTTTGCTGCAACGATTGCAACCAGTTCATTCAGCTTCAATCCAGCATCATGCATAGCCACATTGCGGTTTGTTGCAGCTGCTTTCAGGTCGCCTTCATAAAAAGGAGGATTGGAAAGAATAAGATCATACTTCTTTGTAAAGCTGAACTGTTTTACATCGGCATGAAATAACTGCAACCGTTCTTTCCATGGAGAAGTTTCAATATTTTCTTTGGCTTGCTCAAAAGATGGCTCATCAATTTCAACTCCATCGATCAATGCATCACAAACCTGTGCCAGCATCAACATCAGTAATCCTGTGCCTGCGCCAATATCCAGGACAGTGAGTGCTGAATGGTGAGTAGTGAGTGGAAGCTCTTCTGCTGCATCATACTTCATACTTCTTACCTCATTCTTCTTACTTCGTACTTCTTCCGCTATCCATGCACCAAACAAACAGCTATCGGTACTAACCTTCAATGCGGCTTTTTCCTGCTGAACTGTAAATTGTTTGAATTGAAAATAGTTATTCGACATAAAAAAGCTGTAAGCCTTTAGCAATTAGCTGTAAGTAAAAAAACATCATCAACTATGCTTGTATTTGAGGCTTATGGCTTGAAGCTAACAGCTAAAAGCTTCTTCACCATTCCGCTCTTGCACTTGGCTGTACATCCAGCGACACAAAATCGCCGGCAAGAAATTTATGATAAGCTGTAATAGCGATCATGCCTGCATTATCTGTGCAATACTCAAACGAAGGGATAAATGTTTTCCAATGATACTTCTCCCCCATTTCTGCAAACGATTTTCGTAAACCACTGTTGGCACTTACGCCACCTGCAAGACACATTTGCTTGATGCCTGTTTCCTTTGCTGCCTT
>JAACZX010000774.1 GCA_009996555.1 Chitinophagaceae bacterium
GATCCTGTCACCTGGCTTAATTTTATTTAAGGCATATGCCTTTTGTAAAATGTACAACGCCATTCGGTCCTTAATACTCCCAGTCAAATTATAATGCTCACATTTTGCATAGATAAAGTTTACTTTACCCTTGAATGAATAAGCGATTTGCAACATCGGTGTATGACCGATCAGGTGATGCAAATGAGCAAACTTCTTATCAACCTTTGAACTGAAAGTTTTTTCTATATAATCCATTCCAACTTCTTAATTATTGGTTTACATTTTTTCTATTCACCATTGACCATTCACAACATCGCACGTTGCTTATTCACCACTCACGACTGCCGACTTCCGACTTGCTTCCACCCCACATTCCAGCCATTTTTTATATTCTCCTGCATCCGCCGTATATCCTTTCGGACGATTTAATAATTGCTCATCCGGGCTCAGTATTACATATAAAGGCTGGGTTACCTGTTTAAAATTCTTTGATTGAAACAACGACCATCGTTCACCAACAGTCTTAATTTCTTTTTCAGTTCCGTCAGCAAGTTGTACGAGCATACGTTCGTCAACTGGTAGTTGCTTTCTGTCATCCACGTACAGTGATACCAGGATAAAATTCTCTTTCATGTATTGCATTAAAAATGGCTCGGTCCATACCAACTCTTCCATTTTTCTGCAGTTAACACAGGCCCATCCTGTAAAATCAATCAATAGAGGTTTACCTGTTTGTTTAGAAAGCTCCAATGCTTTCTTGTAATCATTCACCACATCTGCTTCCACTCCTCTTTCAAGTGCAGCATGTTTGTTTCCGTAAATACTATAAGTTAATGGTGGAGGAAACCCACTCAGCAAAGTCAATCGTGCATGCTTTGAATTACTTAAACCGGGCATTAAATAAATAGCAAAACACAAACACAAACTTCCAGTCACCATCCATACTCTTGCTGTGTTCAACTTTGTTTTGAGTAATTGCAAGCCGGTGTAAAAAAGGTAAATAGAAAGAGCCATTGCGATGACCACCCACAATCCAATAAACACTTCACGCTTCAATAACCCCCAATGCTCAACCAAGTCAGCATTTGATAAAAACTTAATCGACAAAGCCAACTCCACAAAGGCCAAAATCTTTTTCACGGTATCCATCCATCCGCCACTCTTCGGCAATCGTTTCAACCATTGAGGAAACATCGCAAACAAAGCAAAGGGAAGAGCCAACGCAGCACCAAAGCCTGCCATACCGGAGCTGAGCTGCCAGGCCCCACCCTGTGATGATAATGATCCAACTAATAAAGAACCTAATATGGGTCCGGTACACGAAAACGATACCGTTGCCAATGTGAGTGCTAAAAAGAAAATACCACCCATACTGCCTAAGCCTCCTTTGCTGCCAGCAACATTCGTAAGTGCAGAAGGCATCCTTATTTCAAATAAGCCAAAGAACGATAACGCAAAAAAGATAAACAAAACAAAAAAGAAAACATTCACCCATGCATTAGTTGAAATACTATTGAAAATTTCTGGGTTGATGTTCCCAAGTAAATGAAATGGAACACTTGCGGCGAGATAGATCAGAAATATAAACAATCCATACAACAAAGCATTCCTTAACCCTTTAATGCGTTTTCCTCCCCTCTCCACATGGAGAGGGGTTGGGGGTGAGGTAAAAAACGAAACCGTCACCGGTATCATAGGAAACACACATGGTGTCAATAATGCAATCAACCCACCAACAAATCCTAAAAAAAACAATTGCAACAATCCTTTCGATGCTGTTCCGTTATCACCGCAATTATCTATGGGATTGGCAAGATCTATATGCCGTAATTCCAAACTGCTGCCATTCGCAGTCTGGTCTCTTAATTTCAATTGTATAGTTTCTTCAATCGGTAAGAACTCAGCCTGGTTTCCTGCATTTGCTTTGACAGTAACA
>JAACZX010000425.1 GCA_009996555.1 Chitinophagaceae bacterium
TTCATGTTCTACTGCAAATGTTTCTGCAATGGCATTGGAAACGGGACGGTAGTTCAGCAAATCGAGGTAATAAAAATCAATATCACCGGGCGCCTGTGCTTTTTCCAGCCTGTTTTTAGCAACATTGCTGATGCTGCAGCGTGTGCTGTGTTTGAAAATAACCTGAGGTTTTTCTTTGCTTAATGCAATGAGCTGTTCCAGTTCTTCATGGGAACGTAGAGATATCCAATTCATGCCGCAAAGTTACGGGATATGTGTTTATGCCCTGAAAGGTCGGTTGCTGGTAGAAGTGGGGCATCCATAGCCGCTTCGTTTTGAGCTGGCACAGGAAATAAAAATGAAAGCTGCAATTGCAACTAACAGGAGAGAAGTCATTACTTTTTTCATAAATAAACGGATTTTGAGTACCGTAAATGTAGTTAAGAATCCGGAATTTCCGGTTTTTTCATCCACATAACGATAAACACCCTCATTTCAGTATAAAGTGATGCCTTTGTTTTAGTTACTTTTGCTGCATGAGCCAGCAGATTTCCTTTGGGTTTGACTCCAATAACCAACAAGGCGAGAATAATATGAGTTTACAACTGAAACGCCCTTTGGCGATCATCGACTTAGAAACGACAGGGATTAATATCAGCAACGACCGGATTGTAGAGATAGCCATAGTAAAAGTTTCGCCCGATGGCAGCCGCCAGGTAAAGCGTAAACTGATTAACCCGGAAATGCCGATCCCGCCGGGTTCTACTGAAGTGCACGGTATCAGCAATGAAATGGTGAAAGATGCGCCAACATTCAAACAGGCAGCCAATGAAATCAAAATGTTCATCAGTAATTGCGACCTGGCAGGTTACAATTCAAACCGTTTTGATGTGCCCTTGCTGGTGGAAGAATTTTTGCGGGCAGGATTGGATATAGAATTGGGCGACCGTATGCTGCTTGATGTGCAACGGGTTTTTCACATGATGGAACAACGCACATTAAGTGCTGCATATAAATTTTATTGCGATAAGAACCTTGATGGCGCACACAGTGCAGAAGTTGATGCACTCGCAACGTACGAAGTGCTGGAAGCACAGGTAAAACGTTACCCGCAGATGGGAGCCAGTGTGGATGCAATTGTGAAGTTTACAGGCGAAGATCAGATCGTGGATTTTGCACGCAGGTTTGTGATGGAAAACGGCGTCGAAGTGTTCAACTTTGGCAAGCATAAAGGAAAACCTGTAACACTTGTACTGAAACAGGAACCACAATATTATGATTGGATGATGAAAGGCGATTTTCCTTTGCATACCAAACAAAAGCTCACAGAAATTCTCAACCGTACCCTGTTAAAAAAGAACTAAACGTTCACAAAGGGAAAAAACATTCAAGTACGGTTTTTGAAATAGATTAAATTGCGGAGGCAAAATTCAGATTGGAACAGCTCGTCATCATACCAACTTATAACGAAAAAGATAATATTGAGAATATTATCCGCACTGTGTTTGATTTATACAGCAACTTTCATGTGCTGGTGATCGATGATGGTTCTCCCGATGGCACTGCACAGATTGTAAAGCAGCTGCAGCAAACTTTTCCCGGCCGTTTATTTATTGAGGAGCGCAGAGGTAAACTTGGATTAGGCACTGCTTATATTCACGGGTTTAAATGGGCTATTGCAAAGGGATACAATTTTATTTGCGAAATGGATGCCGATTTCAGTCATAATCCTGCTGATCTTATTCGTTTGGTGGATGCCTGCAAAACAGGTGGTGCCGATCTCGCTGTTGGCAGTCGCTATGTAAAAGGTGGTGCTGTTGCCAACTGGCCGCACAACCGTATTCTTTTATCAAAAGGTGCATCGCTTTATACAAGAATGATCACGTGGATGCCGGTGATGGATCCCACAGCCGGTTTTGTTTGCTACAAACGTGAA
>JAACZX010000426.1 GCA_009996555.1 Chitinophagaceae bacterium
CTTTACCTGTAGCATTTACCACTCTTGAAGTTGCCTGTGTTGTTTTACTTACAACATCAGCCACTTTTGATGTATTTACTGTTGCCTTTGTTACAGCACTTGTAGTACTGTTAAGATTAACGCCAACCTGTGCCATTGCTACATTACCAAGCAACATTACTGCTGCTACTGCTGAGATTTGTTTCACCTTGTTCTTCATAACTATTTGTTTTGATGATTGAATAAAGATTAAAGCATTTAGCTTTTCAACGGATATACTGACGAGGGATGTTTTCAGAGGTTTAAAACTGTTGATAAAATTTTTTATATCAACAGTCACATAAAATCATAAACTATGCCAACTGTTTTTTTGAACGACATATCACAACTGTATCAAATTCAATTTTCATTCAAAATCAGTAACTAATGAAGATGTGCAGGCATAAAAAAAGAATGAGCATTCAGCTCATTCTTTGTGTACATAAAATAAAAATGCAATAAAAAAAATCCGGGTGAAGATGAGTTTCGTAAATAGCAGGTTTGCCTGCTTAGCGCTGCAAACTTTCGATAGCCTTTGCAATTGCTTTTCCTGCATTTAATTTACCATGCCCCACTCTGTCTATTTGTTCAACAGCAGTACCATTAAGAACAGGATCAGCAGTTGATACCAAATATTCACGTACATCCCTTGCCGTTAGTGCAGGATTAATTGCCAATAGTATTGCGGCAACAGCTGATACAATAGCGGTTGCTGCACTTGTGCCACAGAAAAAGTTTGTATAGCCACCATCGTTTCTTGTAGTGGAAATATACAAACCCGGTGCAGCAATGTCCACCTCTCTTCCATAACAAGATCCAAAACGCTGATTAGAAGGAGTGTTTACAAGATTTACCCATTCCGATTTATTATTAATGGCTGCAACAGTCAGCACCTCATCAAGCCTGCCCGGAAACTGCACCGCATGATCATCAGTTGCACGCATGTAATTACCGGCTGCAGCACAAAAGATCACATCTTTTGATACGCCATATTGGATAGCATCGGCAACAAGCGGGCTTGGCTCCATACGCCAGCTTAAATTAATGATGCGTGCATGATTATCTACAGCTCTGCGTATACCTTCACTAATGCGAAGCGCATTTACTCCTCCCACATTATCCTGTGTAAAATAAATACGCCCCGACATGATCTTACAAAACGGGTTAATACCTACAATGCCAACGCCATTATCCTGTATGGCTGCAATAACACCTGCAACCGATGTGCCATGATGATCTTCTTCTTTTGGCAATAATTTGTTTGCACCAAACACACTGAAATTCTGATGCCACAGATTTGCATTCTTCAAATCAGGATGCGTTGTATCCACACCTTCATCAAGTACAGCCACACAAATTGTTTTATCCAATACAATATTGTTATCAGCAATCATCTTCAATCCATCAAGTATCCCTATATCATCACCGGGAATACCGCTGAACTGTCCTGTGTTCTGAAAGATCCACTGCGTTGAAAACTTTGGATCGTTAAACGACAGTGCTGTATTCTGTACACGATGCATTACATACGGTTCTGCAAAATCTGCAACGCCACTGTCGTAATACATTTTAGCAAGTGCCGCCAGCTTATGCACAGTCATTTTTTTAAAATAGCATAAAAAAATATGATCGGCTTTATTGTACACTCTCTTCCGCAGCATACCCATTGCTTTATTGAATCCGTCGGTGTGTTTGCTTACACCACCACGGAAACGAACAATCAGTACAGAATACTGCTGCTTTTTATCATTGGTTACATTTTTACTGTTGATCTTTTTCTTTATACCGCTTTGATAAACATAATAAGACATAACAATGATTTACGGTTACCAATTATAGTACACGGCAGCACTGCCCCATGAATGATTACGTGCCAACGGCAAACTTGTTTCAG
>JAACZX010000427.1 GCA_009996555.1 Chitinophagaceae bacterium
TATTTACCAGCAGCTTTACCAGCTTTACGGCGGATGTATTCACCCACATACTTAACACCTTTACCCTTGTATGGCTCAGGCTTACGTAAGCTGCGGATCTTAGCAGCAACAGCGCCTAATAATTGTTTATCAATACCTGTGAGTGTGATAGTAGGGTTCTGACCTTTTTCCTGTGCAGTAGCTACCTTCAATTCATTTGGCACTTCAACAATGATGTTATGTGAATAACCCAGCGCAAGGTCAAGAATGTTACCTTGGTTTGCAGCTTTGTAACCCACACCCACCAGTTCAAGTTTCTTTTCAAAACCTTCAGTAACACCTTTTACCATGTTGGCAACAAGTGCACGGTACAAACCATGCATTGCACGGTGACGACCCTGGTCTGTAGGACGGCCGAAAGTAACTTCGCCATCTTTTACTTCAACAGTAATATCACGATCAATTGATTCAGTTAATTCACCTTTAGGTCCTTTCACTGTTACCACGTTGTCTTTTCCAACTGTAACAGTAACACCTTGAGGAACTGTTACCGGTTTTTTACCTATACGAGACATAGTATCTTAGTTTTATTTTGAGTTCGTTGCTAACCGGTCAGCTTAGTATAGCCTCAGCTTAATGTATCAGCAACAGTTAAGATTAATAAATATAGCAGAGTACTTCACCACCTACATTGCTGGCTTTTGCCTGCTTATCAGTCATTACACCTTTAGAGGTACTGATGATTGCAATACCCAAACCGTTCTTTACACGACGGAATTCTTCAGGTTTTGCATACTGGCGTAAACCCGGACGGCTTACACGTTCCAAAGCCTGGATAGCAGGTACTTTTGTTTGAGGATCATACTTCAAAGCGATTTTGATAACGCCTTGTTTGCTGTCGTCTTCAAACTTGTATTTCAGAATATAACCTTGATCGTATAAGATCTCAGTGATACGTTTTTTAAGATTTGATGCAGGGATCTCCACAATACGGTGACCAGCCATTTGGGCGTTTCTAACACGGGTAAGGAAATCTGCAATAGGATCTGTAACCATTGTATTTTTAATTGAATGATTTTTTGATAAATGTTGTTTACTTATTGTGCATCATATTCAATACCTGCACAACTTCGCCTGTTCGGCCCGGTATTACCAGCTTGCTTTCTTTACACCTGGAATTTTACCATTCAGCGCCATGTCACGGAACATAACACGGGAAATACCGAAGTAACGAATGTAACCTTTCGGACGTCCTGTGAGTTGGCAACGGTTTTTCAAACGTACTGGTGATGCATTCTTTGGCAATTGATCCAAAGCTGCATAATCACCGGCAGCTTTTAACGCAGCACGCTTTTCAGCATACTGTGCTACCATTTTCTCTCTTTTGCTTTGACGGGCTGTTACTGATTTTTTAGCCATAATTGTATTTTAATATTCAAAAACCAACTTCCAATGTCCAAACTGTTTTGGATTTTGTGTTTTGGATTTTTGTTGATTAATCCTTTTTAGCATTTTTAAAAGGCATACCCAGTTCTTTCAGTAACTCGTATGCTTCTTCGTTTGTAGTAGCAGTAGTTACGAAAGTGATATCCAAACCAGTGATCTTATTCACCTTGTCAATATCAATTTCAGGGAAGATGATTTGCTCGGTAACACCCATTGTGTAGTTACCACGACCATCGAATGATTTATCGTTCACACCTTTAAAGTCACGCACACGTGGTAAAGAAGCAGCGATCAGTCTGTCTAAGAATTCGTACATGTTTACACCACGTAATGTAACACGTGCACCAATTGGCATTCCTTTACGCAACTTAAAGTTGGAAATATCTTTCTTAGACATTGTTGCTACTGCTTTCTGACCTGTGATTGTACTCAGCTCATCAATTGCAATATCCACCAGTTTCTTGTCGTTCACCGCACCGTTCAC
>JAACZX010000775.1 GCA_009996555.1 Chitinophagaceae bacterium
TAGTTATAGGTAAGGCCAAGGTTGTAATATGCTAACAAGAAAGCTGTAAAAAGAAATAATAACAGCAGCCAGTTGTTTTTTTGCAAACGTGAAATAAGTGATGCAAACGGCAGTGCCAGTAATGCATAAAACTCAACATAGGATCTGTGTCCGAACGCTCCACCAAACCACCATGCCCACCAGCTTGCAAATAAATAAGTGGCTATTGCAAAAATGAACAGAATAATTTTTTCTGCATGTTTATTTTCTTTTCGTTTTACCAGCAGCCACACAAGGGGAAAAATAACAATGGGGCTGTACAGTAACCATCCGTTCCACGGATCAATGAGCACCCGGATGAGTTTGGGTTCTTTCCAGAAGATAAACGATTCATTGTTGTACGACCATAGCACTGGCTTTCCGGAAACATACAGCCAGTAAATGATCTGCGGTATAAACGGCAGTACAAAAACAAAAGCTGCAGGCAACAAAGCTTTCAGGTTTGTTTTCAGAAAATGTTTTTTATCCCCACATTCTTTCAGCCATCGGTAAACAGGATAAAGCAGCACAATAATATTGGTGGGACGGATCAATACAATTAAGCCGCTGGTAAAAGCAAATATTATCCAAAAAACTATACTGGTCGATTGGTTGCTTTTGATGGATGCAGTCAGTTTTTCTGTCAGGTACAAAAGACAGGCAAACAGGAAAAAGCTAAAAACATGCGACATTGAGGGCTGAAAGAAAGTATAGTAATACAGGTTGGTTCCTGCAGCCAGGAAAAACAATGCAAGTGCTGCGGATAAACGATCGTAATACTGCACAGCTACTTTCCACAACAGAAGAAGCCCTGCCAGCAGATAAAAAATGCCTGCTGCCATCAATCCATAAGCATAAATGGCACTATGCCCGTTTGAGGGATAGTTAAAAGGTTTGCTTAAAATATGTGCAATGAGGAAAAAGGGCAACTCCAGTATTGCAACGCCTGATGTGTATTTGCTGTAAATAATAGTTGTACCGGGGTACTCTTTTATGTAGCCTGTGTCTCTTACTGCTTCTTTTTTAAAACCGTTATAAATAAAAACAGAAGGTAAGTAAACATAATAGCCTTCCATATCGGACCAGATCAGTTTTTCCGGGTGTTTATTTGCACGAATGGAAATAAACACACATAACAGAATAATTGAAGGAACGATTAGTTTTTTCAGCCAATACATCAACGGATGAATTTAAGTTTGCAAAAGAAACAGCAGGTTATATGTTGATGGGTTGTTGTATTGCTGTTAAAATATGATCTGCAAAACGTGCGAACCTGGAACAACAAACCAGTAAACCTTTCTTAACTGAACCAGCTTTTTGTGTTGATGGATTTTTCAACCGTTCTGTTACGCACGGCCATCGTAAATTTTTTCATTACGGAGTAACCGCCGTACTCACCTTTCTTATTAATCGCAATAAAACAAGCCTGTACATTTTTTGCATTCACACCATTGTTCTTAACAATACGCCGTACCGCTTCTTTGCAGGCAGCTTCGGGACTTGCACCATGCCGCATCATTTCCACAACCGTGTGCGATCCGCAGATCTTTATCATTTCTTCGCCCACACCAGTAGCTGATGCTGCACCCACTTCGTTATCTACAAACAAACCTGCGCCAATAATGGGCGAATCGCCCACACGTCCGCTCATTTTAAATGCCATGCCACTGGTGGTGCATGCGCCGCAAAGATTTCCTTTGGCATCAAGTGCAATCATACCAATGGTATCGTGGTTCAATATTTCCGAAGGCCATTTGTACAGCATGGCTTCTTCGTTTTCATATCCTTCACGTTTCAGTTTTTCTTCCAGTTCTTTTACGGTGCGTAACGGATCGTAGTTGGAGGTTTTTAACCATTCTTTCCATGCTTTTTCACTTTCAGGAGTA
>JAACZX010000428.1 GCA_009996555.1 Chitinophagaceae bacterium
ATTTGAGTTACGTAACAGCTAATAGCAATCAGTTGTTGAAACTTTAATTATCCATTAATTTGTCTGAACTATTACTGACAGGAGTAATATGAGGCTGTATCTGTAAAAACGATACGTTTAAGCAAGAATAATCAAGTAAATTTCAGGTATATGTCTGCAACCAATCTTCACAACGGACTCACAACTGCAGAAGCCGATCTCAGCCGGCAGCAACATGGTAATAATTCATTTGAACTGCAGGAAGACCGGGTACTTCTGAATGTATTAAAAGAAGTAATCCTGGAGCCCATGTTCATTTTGTTACTGGCTGCCTGCGTTATTTATTTTGCAGCAGGGCAATACCAGGAAGGCTTTATCATGCTCATTTCAATTTTTATTGTGGCCGGCATTTCACTTTTCCAGGAGTATCGCAGCAGGAATGCGATACAGGCGTTGAAGAAATTATCTGCACCACATGCAAAGGTGATCCGAAACGGCAGCATTGCAGAAATAGCAACAGAGGATATTGTAACAGGCGATATTCTGCTGGCAGAAGAAGGCGAAATCATAGCAGCTGATGGTTTACTGGTTGCAGCAAATGATTTTTCAGTAAACGAATCGATCCTGACCGGCGAATCATTTGCTGTAACGAAAACAGCCGCAAACAAAAGCAGTGTTTACAGGGGAACACTTGTGGTAAGCGGCAGTGCAACTATTAAAGTAGAAGCAGTTGGTTTAAAAACCATGTTTGGTAAAATTGGGCTGTCGTTAAAAGATATACAGGTAGAAAAAACACCGCTTCAGCAACAGATCAAATCATTTGTAAAAAAAATGGTGTGGGCAGGTGCTGTTGCATTTATACTGGTAGTTGGTTATCATTATTACCAATCAGGAAATTTTATTGGATCTTTTCTGCAAGGGCTTACGTTAGCCATGAGTATTTTACCCGAAGAAATTCCGGTTGCCTTCAGCACCTTCCAGGCATTGGGTTCATTCCGTTTATTAAAGAACCAGATCATTGTTAAGCAACCGCAGTTTGTAGAAACACTCGGCTCTGCTACAGTTATCTGTGCCGACAAAACCGGTACGCTTACACAAAACAAAATGAGTATTGCGTACCTGTATGATGCATCAACAGGCAGTTCCATTGCAGTAAAAGAAAACAACCCCTTACCTGAACAAGTGCTGGAATATGCAATGTGGAGCAGCGAAACAACGCCTTTCGATCCAATGGAAAAAGCCATTCACCAATTGTATGCATCCACTGCAGCAACAGACAAGCGAACGCTGTTTCAACAGATACATGAATACCCGATTGGAGGCACGCCACCCATGATGACGCATATTTTTAAAGATGCAAACGGAACAGTGATCATTGCGGCCAAGGGTGCACCGGAAGCAATTCTTCATCAAACCAATTTACCCATCGCTGCATTAAAAAAAATTGAAGAACAGGTACTGCTCTATGCAAAATCCGGTTACCGTGTATTAGGAGTTGGAAAAGGAAGCTGGCAGGAACCGAGGTGGCCGGTTTCACAACAGGAATTTTCATTTGAGTTTTTGGGATTGATTGTGTTTTATGATCCACCGAAAGAAAACATCCAGCAAACCATCCGCATCTTTAATGATGCAGGCATTAAGGTAAAAATGATCACGGGTGATTATCCTGAAACAGCAATCGCCATTGCAGATGAAATACAACTTAATCATAACCTGCAGGTTGTAACCGGAAAAGAAGTTTTGTTACTCAGCAAAGAAGAACTGCAGCAACGGGTAAAACAAGTGAGCATTTTTGCACGCATGTTTCCTGAAGCAAAACTAAAAGTAATTGATGCGCTGAAAGAAAACGGTGAAGTGGTGGCAATGACAGGTGATGGTGTAAACGATGGACCTGCCTTAAAAGCCGCTCATAT
>JAACZX010000051.1 GCA_009996555.1 Chitinophagaceae bacterium
AGAAATGCTGCATGAAGAGAATTTTTTATAGGTTCTTTCACAAACAGCAGGCTTACCCTCGTTCCCTCTCCGGTAGAGAGGGAGGCCGGGCATTGAGAAGAAGATGTTGCTTTTGTATTTCAGCATTTCATCAATAGGATTGTTGTCAGCACATAAGAGCAGCCGAAATAAAGGGTTGAAGTGGAAGAACAGGAAGTTGAATAGAAGTATGAAGCACCGCTCTTTTCCCTTCGGGATAACCGAGGAACGAAGGTTACGAGCGAAGCTCAGATGGAGAAAGGGGCTTGAATCAGCAACAGTCGATTACAACATAAAATCTAACCGCAACGGTACATGGAATATAAGTTCAGAGATATTGAGAAGAAATGGCAACAGCAATGGATCAATACAAATGCCTACAAGGTTTCGAACGTAAGTGACAAACCGAAATTTTATGTGTTGGATATGTTTCCGTATCCAAGTGGTGCTGGCTTGCATGTAGGGCATCCGCTGGGTTATATTGCCAGCGATATTTACAGCCGCTTTAAACGACTGAAAGGGTTTAATGTATTACACCCCATGGGTTATGATGCATTTGGTTTACCCGCCGAACAATATGCCATTGAACATGGTGTACACCCGGCCGTTAGTACCGATCAGAACATTAATAATTTCCGCCGCCAGTTAGATAATATTGGTTTCTGTTACGATTGGGATCGAGAAGTACGTACTTGTGATCCCGGTTATTACAAATGGACGCAGTGGATCTTTTTACAACTCTTCAATAGTTTTTACAACCGCAAAACAAACAAGGCTGAAAAAATTGATGTGTTGATCGCATCGTTTGAAGCAGAGGGTAACGCAACCCACCCAATCCCTAATTCCCAATTCCCAATTACTGCTTTCACTGCAACTGAATGGAAAGCCTTCGACGAAAAAACGCAACAAGATATTCTCATGCAATATCGCCTTGCCTATTGCGGTTATGGCGAAGTAAACTGGTGTGAAGCATTAGGAACTGTGCTGGCGAATGATGAAGTAGTGAATGGTGTGAGTGAACGTGGTGGGCATCCGGTGGTGAAAAAGAAATTACGTCAATGGTATTTGCGCATTACAGAATATGCCGATCGTTTACTCGAAGGTTTGGAGCGTATTGAATTCAGCGAAAGCATGAAAGAAATGCAGACCAACTGGATTGGGAAGAGTAGTGGGGCGGAGATCACATTTGAAATCAAGCGGCCCCCTCTAACCCCCCCGGAGGGGGGGGACTGGCAAGCTGCAGAACAAAATCGGGACAATCCAACCGAAGAAGAAAATAGATTGTGGCAACGGTTACGTGCCAATCAAACGGGGCATCATATTCGTCGTCAGCATATCATTGATCAATATATTGTTGATTTTATTTCGATTGATAAAAAAGTTACGATAGAGGTTGATGGAGGATATCATAATGATGCTGAACAAAAGCAATACGATGAAGTACGCACCGCTTTCCTGAAAGAACTTGGTTATGAAGAATTACGTTTCACAAATGAGGAAGTAAGAAATAATATTGATGCAGTTGTTGAAGCAATAACTCAAAAGCTCAATAGTAAACCTTCAGTTGGGCAAGTCTCACCTTCCGGGGAAGATTTAGAGGGGGCTACTTTGACTGTTTATACCACAAGACCCGATACCATCTTCGGTGTAGACTTTATGGTGATTGCTCCTGAATTGGATTTAGTTGATCAGATAAAATCGGCAGAACAAACAACTGCAGTGGATGAATACATTGCGTACGTAAAAAGCCGCAGTGAGCGTGAACGACAAGCGGAGAAAAAGATCAGTGGTGTGTTTACCGGTGCGTATGCCGTAAATCCGTTTGATGGAAGAGAAATTCCTATCTGGATTTCTGAATATGTATTGGCAGGTTATGGTACCGGTGCAATTATGGCGGTGCCTTGTGGCGATGACCGTGATTTCAAATTTGCACAGCATTTCAATATTCCTATCACCAACATTATTGGTAAACATTTCAACGGCGAAGAAGCCAATGCAACAAAAGATGCAGTGTTGGAGAACAGCGGTTTCTTAAACGGAACGCCGATGCGTGAAGCTGCCGAAATAGTAATTAATAAACTGGAAGAGTTAGGCATCGGTACACGCAAAGTAAATTTCAGAATGCGTGATGCAGCGTTCAGCCGTCAGCGTTATTGGGGTGAACCATTTCCGATCCAATGGAAGGGTGGTACTGCTTATCCATTAAGTGAAACTGAATTGCCATTGCTGTTACCGGAAGTTGATAGTTATAGTCCCGGCCCTGAAGGTGAAGGTCCGTTAGCAAATATTCCGGAGTGGGTAGCAAAAGAACTGGAGACGAACACCATGCCCGGCTATGCAGGCAGCAGCTGGTATTTCTTACGCTACATGGATCCCAAAAATGAACATGCATTCTGCGACCGTACAGTAAGTGATTACTGGAACCAGGTTGATTTATACATTGGTGGTACAGAACATGCAGTTGGTCATTTGTTGTACAGCCGTATGTGGACAAAGACTTTGTACGATCTCGGGCATATTGGCCATGACGAACCGTTTAAAAAGTTGGTGAACCAAGGGATGATACAGGGGGCATCACGTTTTGTATATCGTATCAACGGAACCAACACATTTGTATCAAAGGATTTGTTGAAGAGCGAAGAAGAATACGAAGGAAAGAAATTAGATAAGTTACATGTTGATGTGAATTTTGTTGATGGCTATGAATTGGATGTAGAAGCATTTAAGAAATGGCGCAACAATGAACATGCAAATGCCGAGTTCATTTTAGAAAATGATAAGTACATATGCGGCTCTGAAGTAGAGAAAATGAGTAAGAGCAAGTTCAATACCGTTAACCCCGATGATCTCGTTAACAAATACGGTGCAGATACATTCCGTATGTATGAAATGTTCCTCGGTCCGGTGGAGATCAGCAAACCTTGGGACACGAAGGGTATTGAAGGTGTGCATCGCTTCCTCAAAAAACTCTGGCGTTTGTTTTATGATGAGGTGAAAGGTCAGGTTTGGAATAATGATAAGGCAACGGATGCCGAATTGAAAGTGTTGCACAAAACCATTAAGAAAATTGAAGATGATACCGAGCGTTTCAGTTTCAACACCGGCGTAAGTACATTCATGATCGCCGTAAACGAACTAAGCGATCTAAAATGCCACAAGAAAGAAATACTGGAACCATTATTAGTATTACTGGCGCCCTATGCTCCGCACATTGCTGAAGAGTTGTACAGACGCTTGCAAGTCTCCCCTTCCGGGGGAGATTTAGAGGGGGCTTTTTCTATCCTCGATGCAAACTTCCCCAAATTTGAAGCGAAGTATGTAACCGAGTCAACCAAAGATTACCCGGTTGCCATTAATGGTAAAACAAGAACCGAGCTTACACTCGATTTGAGTATAACCCAACAGGAAGTGGAGGCAATTGTATTGGCAAACGAAACTGTACAAAAATGGCTCGAAGGCAAACAGCCGAAGAAGATCATTTATGTAAAGAATAAAATGATCAACGTAGTGATATAGTTGCTGCGGTGGGTCACCCGCTTGTATTTGGGGTGGCCCACCGGCTTTTCAACCGCCGGTGAGCCACCCTTGAAGAAGGCGGGTGACTCACCGAAAAAAGCACTTACCGTTTCAACTTCAGTTCAGAATGTTTATCTTACTCCAAACATCTGCTGATGCCTATACCTGACGAATACAAAGCACCGTTTGCCTGCAATCAATATTATCATTTTCTTTTCCGTAGCATAGATGGCATTCCGTTATTCAAATCAAATAAGGAAAGATTCTTCTTCCTTGAGAAGTGGAAACGGTTTACAACAACATTGCTTAATACATGGGCATATTGCCTGATCGATAATCATGTTCATATCATCGGGAAAATGAAAGCCGAACAGGAGATAGAGCATAATCTTTTTTTCCTGCCAGTTGAGTTAAGAACAAGTGCTATCAGGAACTTTTTAAATGAAAAATCATTGCAGGCATTTGAATCAGTTGTTGAACGGCAGATCAACAGTTTTATGGTTTCGTATAGTAATACTTATAATAACGTTATTGAAAGAAAAGGAGGCGTATTTCAGCAACCATTTCGAAGAAGTATCATTGCAGATGAATCGCACTTGCAGCAGGCGATTGTTTATGTACATGCCAACGCACAAAAGCATGGTTTAGTGAACGATTTTAAACGACACAACCATAATTCTTATCATACAATACTTGACGGCAACGAAACTTTTATAAGTACAAAAGCTGTAATTGAGTTTTTTGGAGGAATTGATAAGTTTATCAGCATTCATAAAGAGCAGGTAGCTTATTTTTACAGCAGACAATGGCCAAATTCAAAATTGGAAATTGAATAGTATTTGCGGTGAGCCATCCTATAAGAAATCGGGTGACTCACCGCATCATCTCTAAACTCAAAAAAACAGAATGAAGAAATTAGCAATCATTGCACTTGTAGCATTTACAGCCTGTGCAGAAAAGAATCCTAACAACAACGAGCCCTTTGTAAAAGAACGTGCAACTATTAATCCGGCAGCAGTGAAAGAATACATTGCCGGTGGCGATACAGCACAGTTTAAAGTGCAGTTGTTTGAGCAAAAAGAATCACTCAATTACGAGGTAAAATTTTCTTATAAAGATGCAAGCAGTGAAAAGATCTTCACCCTGCCAAATATGGGCATTATGCCAAAGCCTGAGTTGAAGAAAGGTGCTGATGATCTTTCCTGTATCATCGGTTTTTATGATGCCGACAGTACATTCATGGAGTACCGTTTGGTAAAGGTAGAGAACGGATCATTGTTCTACCGTCACCTGAAAGAATACCAGGTAGAAGCGCCAAAGAAGTAGTACAGTTGATACAATGATATGGAAGGTTGATGAAAGGTTTTTCGCCATTCATCAACCTTTCTTCATTTCGGGAGGAAGAGTTTTGTATTTTCCAACGATAAAATCATCAAGTATGAAACAATTGTTTTCATTTGTATTCTTAAGCCTTATCACAAGTATTACTGTTGCACAAAGTAACACCCACTTTTTATCAAATCCCACACTCAGCCCCGATGGACAAACCGTTGTGTTTGCCTTTGAAGGCGATCTGTGGAAAGCAAACATCAACGATTTGCAGGCAACCCGCATCACCGCTATGCAGGGTTATGAAACATCGCCACGTATTTCACCCGATGGTAAATGGATTTCATTTACCGGCCGCCAGTATGGTAATGCCGATGTGTTTGTAATGCCGCTGAATGGTGGTGAAGTAAAACAAATTACTTTTCACAGCGGTAACGATGAAGTAACCAGCTGGAGCTGGGATAGCAAAAGTATTTACTTCAACAGCGGACGTGCAGGACAGGTAGCCGGTTTTAAAGTGGCAGCAACCGGTGGTACACCGCAGCGCATCTTCGGTAGTTATTTTTTCCAGTACGATCATAACCTTGTTGAGCACCCCACAACCGGCGAGATCTTTTTTAACGATACCTGGGAAAGTGTCAGTCAATCGCAACGTAAACGTTACAAAGGCCCGTTCAACCCCGATATTCAATCGTATAATTTCAAAACAAAACAGCATAAAAAATACACCACCTGGGAAGGAAAAGATTTTGCAGCAACTATTGATAAGAGTGGTAATGTATTCTTCATCTCAGATGAGAACAATGGTGAATACAATCTGTACACTCTCGATGCTGGTAAGAAAAAAGCATTGACCCGTTTTTCGTCTTCCATCAAAACACCACAGGTTAATGCAAACGGTGGTAAAGTGGTTTTTGAAAAAGATTACCAGTTGTGGTTGTACGATGTAAAAGCAGATAAAGAAACCAAACTCAATATTTCAATTGTTCGTAATCATGTGTTGCCGAAAGAGAAAGATTATGAAGTGCGTGGAAATATTTCGGCGTTTGATGTGTCGCCCGATGCAAAGAAATTTGCTTTCGTAGTGAGAGGCGAATTGTTTGTAAGTGATGTGGATGGAAAATTTGTACAGCAGATCAAACGTGGTTCGGCAGAACGTGTGCGTGAAGTACGCTGGATGAGTGATAATAAAACAATTGTGTTTACACAAACAGCTGATGGGTATATGAATCTTTTTACTGTGCGGGCCGACAGCAGTGCCGTTCCCAAACAGTTAACCAATGACAAACAGAATAACCGCAGCATGGTAGTAAATAAAAAGCGTACCATGCTTGTGTATTTAAGTGGAAGAAACGAAGTGCGCCTGCTCGACTTAAAAACACTGCAAAGCAAAACCATTGTAAAAGATGAACTGTGGGCTTTTCAAAACAGCGATCCCGGTTTTTCGCCCAACGATGAATATATAGTGTTTACTGCACGCCGCAATTTTGAAGAAGATATCCTTGTGCATCACATCAAGAATAACAAAACGATCAATCTTACCAACAGTGGTGTAACCGAAAACAGCCCGGTGTGGTCGCCCGATGGAAAGTATATCTATTTTGTTTCGCAGCGGTTGAAACCAGCATATCCGTTTGGTATGGCCAATGCGAAAGTGTATCGTGTAGCATTGGAAAAAATGGATGAGCCTTATCGTTTAGATAAGTATAACGAATTGTTTAAAGAAGAAAAGAAAGATGCGAAAGGAACAAATGCTGATTCAGGAAAAGTGATCAACATTGATACCGATCTGATCATGGAACGATTGGAGCAGATCGGGCCATCTTTTGGTACACAGTATCTCATCAATGTTTTTCAAAAAGGAGAGAAGGCCACAGTATTGTATGCCAGTAATCATGGTGAAGGACGATATGCTGTTTGGAAAACAGTGCTTGAGCCATTTGAATCAGCGAAAACGGATAAGGTTGCCGGCACAGATAATTCAGGCGGATTGGATATTGTTGAAGTGAATGATAAATATTTTGCGTTGGGTAATGGTACAATCAACAAACTTAATCTTGATGCCAATCGTATCGATCCGGTAAACATCAGTTATACCTTCCGTCGTAACCTGCAGGAAGAGTTCAGCCAGATGTTTTACGAAACATGGGCCGGAATGGAAGAAGGTTATTACGATGAAAATTTTCACGGGCTCAACTGGAAAAAAACAAAAGAGTATTACAAACAGTTTCTTCCTTACCTGAACAATCGTGCTGATTTGCGTACACTGCTCAACGATATGCTCGGTGAGCTCAACTCATCGCACCAGGGCTTTGGTACGTTTGGTGATGATGAGAATATTGCATTAACCAGTGCAACAATGGAAACAGGTATCATCTTCGAAAATGATGATCCGTATAAAGTAAAATACATTGTTAAACGTTCAGCAGCTGATCGTAAGAATATTGATATTAAGCCGGGTGATGTGTTGGTGAAAGTAAACGATGAAACAGTTGATGTAAACAAAGACCGCAATGCATATTTCACACTTCCATCACGTGACCGTGAACTGAAGCTCACGTTTAAACGTGGCGCTGAAACAGTGCAGGTGAAAATTCATCCGCAGGCAACCTTGTTTAATAACCTGTATGATGAATGGGTTGATAACAATCAGAAACGTGTTGATGAAAAAAGCAAGGGTCGTATTGCGTATGGTTATATGAAGAACATGGGTACAGGCGAACTGGAGCAGTTCATTAACGATATGACGCAGGAGTTAACGAATAAAGATGCGCTCATTTTTGACTTGCGTTACAACACCGGTGGTAATGTACACGATGAAGTGTTGAAGTTTTTAAGTCAGCGTTCTTACCTGCAATGGAAATATCGTGAAGGAAAACTTACACCGCAATCGAATTTTGCACCATCTGATAAACCAATTGTATTACTCATCAATGAGCAATCGTTGAGCGATGCAGAAATGACTGCACAAGGGTTTAAAGGACTGAAGCTGGGTAAGATCATTGGCAACGGAACCTATCGCTGGATCATCTTCACCAGTGGTATTGGTTTGGTGGATGGGTCGAGTGTGCGCATGCCGGCATGGGGTTGTTATTCACTTGAAGGAAAAGATCTGGAGATACATGGTGTTGAGCCGGATATCCGCATCATCAACAGCTTTGAAGACAAACTCAATGGCAACGATCCGCAACTGGATAAAGCCATTGAAGAAATATTGAAGCAGATCAAGTCGTGAGTGGTGAGTGGTGAGTGGTGAGTGGTATGCGGTAGTAGTTCATTCAGCTATAAAACAAAGGGTGTACAACTGTACACCCTTTTACTTTGCTAAATCATTTTAAATATCTTTTCTCTGTGCCTCTGTGTCTCTGTGTTTAATAAATTGTAAGCGTAGCGAACAATCTCTTAGCTCACTCTTTCTTCACAAACTTTATCATGGCACTGCTGTTTTCTGTGCTTTCTAAATTAGCTGTATAACGTACACCATTTACATAAGCGATCATGTACGATGTGTTAGGAGGAATAGCGCCCAGATTTTCGGCCACCATTACCAACTCATTGCTTTCACTTAATTCTTTTACGGCGAACTTAACCACATGCGGTTTATCACTCAGTTTTACATGCTCAAACACCAAACGGTTATTCATGAATAACGAAATGGAATCGCCATCTATTTCTGCATTATCGTAAAAATGAATTTCAATTGTGTCGCCCAGCAGTGGTAATTCTGTTGTTAAAACTTTTTTCCGTTCTATAAACTTTTCGGTAATGGTTGGCGGTTTGCTTGTAACAACTGTTGGCTCTTTTACAGGTGGTTTGTTTTCTTTTTTGGTAACAGGGTTTGTTTCCTTAGGAATAGTGGTTTGTGGTTGCAGAATAACCGGTTCAGGCTTTGTTTCTTCACGCTTTGGTTGCTCGGTTACAACAGTTGGAGGCGGTGTTACTGCAATTACTTCCGGTTGTTTAGTTACTTTATGTATCGTTGCAACACTGTCAATGAAATATGGATCGTTGGCACCAACCGTGTAATTATCGATCACGAAATCCCACTCATCGTTGAATTGTGGTTGATCCACTTTATCCAGGTGCAGATCGCCTTTCTTCTTTTGTTCTTCTTTGGTTACAGCCTTTCCATCAAGCATCATTACGCCGCCACCGGGACAATTAAAATCAGCTTCCATCAATAAAGGAACAGCACCCGGGGATGTAATCGCAATGCGTCCGGTTTTTGCTTCAATCAATTCATCATCCCACCACACCACTTCATTTGTTTGATTGTTGAAATATCCTTTTACAGCATAACGACGGTAATTGTTTGGACTTTCATAGTAATACGAAGTGCCGAATAAACTATCACCTCGCTGAATAAGTTTCAATTCCAGTTTGGCCGGCTTTAAGCCGCTGCCCACTTTCCCCTTCCATACGCCTGTAATCATTTGTGCCTTTGTAGCCGTACCAAATAAAAGCAATGCAGCCAGTAAGAAGAAACAACGAATTTTCATGTGTACAGCTAAAACGAAATGTTGATGGAAATATTTTTCAGCAATGTTAATGTTTCAACAAAAAGTAAACTGTTTTCTGTTTCGTCGGAAATTAGCGTATGGCACAAGCAAATATCCGTTTAATAGAAGCGTTGCGTGAAACAGCAACCCGTCTGCGCAATGGAATTCATTATGCATGGGGCAACCATGGCGCATGTAACTGCGGTAACCTTACGCAGGTTGTAACCAGGTTAACCAAAGAGGAAATACTGGCCTATGCGCACACGGGCATTGGTGAGTGGACCGAACTTGCCGAAGATCATTGCGGCATTACCAATGCGCCCGCAGGATTGTTGATCACGAAGTTGCAGGAGATCGGTTTAACGCCCAGCGATATTCATAACCTCGAGTACCTGGAAGATAAAGCCGTGTTGCAACGTTTGCCCGGTGGCTTTCGCTGGTTGAAACGCAATGTACGGGAAGACGTCATTGTATATTTCGAAACCTTTGCAGATTTACTGGAAGAGCAACTGGCCAATAAGATTACGTTTACCATGCAAGATCTGTTGCCGCAACAACAACCCGAACTCGTTTAGCAAACAACTTCTCAATAAAGTGCAGCCTTGTATGAACAGGGCTGCTTTTTATTGGTACAGATCATTCATTCAACAG
>JAACZX010000429.1 GCA_009996555.1 Chitinophagaceae bacterium
CCAAAAGACAAAATCCAATGGAAGACACAAGGAACAAGGCACAAGATGAAAATGCAAGGCACAAGGAGAAAATCCAAGGTCCAAAAGACAAAATCCAATGGAAGACACAAGGAACAAGGCACAAGATGAAAATGCAAGGCACAAGAAGAAAGGCCAATGTCCAAAAAACAAAATCCAATGGAAGACACAAGGAACAAGACACAAGCAGAAAACTCAAGGTCAAAAAACAAAAACCAAGCAGGCGTGAGTGATGAGTAGTGAATGCTGAGTGCCGGGCTGCTGATTTACGATGAACGATGAACCATCAACAATGAACTAAAAGCTACCAACTAATCATCTCCCCCGCCACCAACATTGATCAACGTACCGATCCTTACTTCCATACGTGGACGAAGATTCTGCTGGTAACCTGTTACCACATCTACACGGAAAAAGCGAAAGATGTTTTCAAGCCCCACATGCCATTCTGCATAGGTTTGCTTTGGCAGCCACATGGCACTAACGCCACTCACAAGATGCCAGTTGAGTTGTTTTAATCCCGGAATTTTATTGGTGATGAAACCGTTGAAATGATGTTCAGTAAACACAGCTGCATATAATTCATCTGCATTGCTGTACTGATAGTATTGCGGCAGCTGAAATGTGTTCATAAAATCAGAAGAACGGAGCAAACGGTTTCCGGGAAAATGTTTCAGATCCTGTACAAACACACTTGCTTTGTTAAGGAAGCCGCCTGTTTGCATCCTGTAGTTGAAACGGCCAGCCATTTTAAAATTAAGGTTGTCCCGTACTGTTAGCTGCCATTTATCGTAATCAACATCGCTGCCCAATACATTCTTCAATCCTTTTGTATACAGCACATGCAATGTGGGCCATTTGTTGCCGGCACTCACAATACGATCAGGGAACTCAATGTATTTCGCTCCGGGTTGAAACGTGATGCCGACAGTTGCAATTGCAGCCTGGTGTGGTACAAAATTCTGTTGCTGCAATTCTGCCGGATAGTTGGGGCTGTAAGTTCTTGTTTGTTTATTATTCCAGCTGTAATCGGTGGTATTCTCCAATGGCTGACGATCCTGGTACTGCAGGTTCACCGTAAAGCTTACCCCACCACCCACTGCTTTTGAAAAATTGATGCGGCCGTAATTAGCGCCATACAATTTCATAAAGTTGTTTTTATAAAACAATGTGGAGATCGTATTCGACAGTTCTTCAATAGGGTTTTCATTATTCAGCTGAAACACACGCTTACCGCCACTAATGCTGATGGATGAAAAATATTTACGGCCAAAGTTATAACGCACCGTTCCCCATGCATTAAAACGTTCATTACTCATACCATAACGCAGGTGTGGTATAATGGCAAGGGTCTTTCGTTCTGTAAATTGTTTACGGATTGTAACCGGCACATCAAACACCAAACCTTCCACGGTGTTAAAACTTACGGCAGAAAGTAACCCCGGCGTGGTAACACTAAGCTTTTTGTTTTGCCTGTTGAATGTTTTGCCCATCAGAGCAAATGAAAACGGTTTTATTTTATTGCTGATGCGGTCAAGTGAATCAAGATAGGCAGGATCTTTCCGCAATTGTTCCAAACTGTCTTTCTTGCTGTAATCCCGTTGCTCTTCGGCTGTAAGCGCCAATGGACGGATACTGTCCCAATAGTTCATTGATTTACGGTTGCTGCCTTCTTCATACTTCAGCACTGTTTTGCCGAAATGCTTTTTCTCAAACGCAGGATCAGTGTTAAAGTTCCTGTACACATTGGCAAAGCTGCCATAAGCATCAAAGCCAAAAAACTTCACCGCAGGATATAGCAACTGGCTTTCAATCACCCAGAAGTTAGTGCCCAGCTGTTTGTACAGTTGCTCCA
>JAACZX010000430.1 GCA_009996555.1 Chitinophagaceae bacterium
TTTCTTTCAGGAAAAACCAGTCGGTGATATTGCCTGAAAGGCGACCGATATAAGCCAGTGTATCTTTGCTGCGGTCTTTCACCAGCACACCTTCCACCAGTACTTTATTGAAGAGCGAAAAGTTGACATGCTTAACCGAAACCTCTGTCTTTAATTCACCCGCCAGCCAGTTGGCGGCTTTTTTGGTCATCCAGTTTTGTACGGGAGTTGTTTGAATAAGTAACCACACTGCTATCAGGAGCAGGAGGATAGCAATGATAATACGGGATAGTATTTTAGCGATTTTTCTTGCCAAGGTTCTGAGCTGTAAAAGTAACCATTCGGCCTGTTACGGCAAATTCAATACCACGATTATCAAAACAAAAATCTGGACAGCAGATTGCAGCAGGCTTGTTAAAACTCAAAAAATCAATGAAGAATTTCAGCTACATGCCTTTTGATGTTGGTGGCGATCTTTTCCATGGGCAAGTCATTTGCATCAATACCAAACGGATCTTCAATTTCTTCAGCAACTAATTCAAGACTGGCCAGCACATAAAAAATAAACGTTACCACCGGAATAACATAATAACCCATGCTGAAAACATAACCAAACGGTAATGTCATCACATAAATAAAAATGAATTTTTTAATGAACACACTGTACGAAAAGGGGATGGGTGTGTTCTTGATGCGTTCGCAGGCTCCGCAGATGTCGGTAAAGGATTGCAGCTCGGCATTGAGGATGATGAGTTCATCACCAGTGATCTTTCCCTGCTGATGCAAAACATGCACACGTTTAAAAAGTTGTGCTGCTACCTGGTTGGGTATATGTTTTTCCTGGTTGATGGTAGTGAGGATGTGCCCGTGATCATCCTCATCAAACAAAGCTGTTTTTGTTGATTCCTGTTGCAGGTGATTTTTTAAACTTGCCGCATAAAAAGCAATACTGGTACTGAAAAATGTACGGTTGTTTTTATCATCTTCCTTTAAAATGGCAGCCAGTTTAATAGAAAGATTGCGGCTGTTATTCACCAATGCCCCCCATAGTTTACGCCCTTCCCACCAGCGGTCGTAAGCAGTGTTGGTGCGGAACACCAGCAGCATGGAAATAGCAAAACCCATGAGGCTGTGCATCATGGGAATGTTTTTGAGATGATTGTTGTCGGAAAGATTGAATACTTCTACTTCAAGTACAGCAATAATGGCTGAATAAACAGCAATGCCAAACAGTAATGGCGACAGTTGCCGGATGGTGTCCGACTTATGTAACCTGAAAATAAATGTAAACCAGTCTTTGGGGTTATACCTGATCATAGAGTGAATGCGTAAGCAGCAAAGTTCTTATTTTTTCTTTCCGAACCAATAGCCAACACCAGCACTGATGGTGCGGTATCTTAAATTGCCTGCAAAGTTGGTATTGATCATGTTTCCTAATCCATGCGTATAATCAACGAGTAAGCGCAATCCGTTGGTTGTTTCGTAACCCAAACCAAGATGCCAGTTGGCATCAAATTGTCCATAGCGCTGGAAACCATAATGCAAACTTCTTTCCGTTACATTTCCGTTCTGGTCCTGTTTTGCCTGATGTCCTGTAATACCAAAGCCAAGTGAAGGGCCGGTAGAAAGAAAGAAGGTATTCTCATTTTTATCAGGATGTTTAAAATCGATCTGCACCAGTGGCATAACTCTTAACTGCAGTTCTTTTACCTCGCTGAATTCATTTGGAGGAAGAGAAGTGGTTTTCATACCACGGTAATTAAAGTCAATTTGCGGGTTAAAGAATAAACGGTTGTCAAACGGCACTTTCATCATTACTCCCAGGTAACCGCCGTGTGTGCCCTGTGTTTTTGCAGCAGTGTATGCAGCGATCACATAGTTGTAACCTCCTT
>JAACZX010000431.1 GCA_009996555.1 Chitinophagaceae bacterium
GGTAACTTTTTTCATCGTTTGCAAGCTCCTTCAGCACTTCCATTTCAGTACGTGCATGACTGAGCATATCTACAAAATTGTACACGATCACATTGATATCGTTCTGCAGCAGGTTATGGATATTGTTCACCAGCTCCTGGCCTGCCTGGTGATTGAGCACTTTTGTAAACGATACTTTCAGATCCGATTTGCCCAACCGTTTTAACTGCTCACGGAAAAACTCTTCTTCGTGCAGGTTTTTTCCACCTTCTTCATGATCATTTTTCCATTGCTTAGGAAATTTCTTTTCAATATCAATGGGCATTAACCCGCTGAAGATGGCATTGCGGCTGTACTGGGTTGCTGTTGGAAGAATAGCATAAAAAGAATCCTCTTCAGCTATACGGAAATTCTCAGCAAAAATGGGCTGTATGGCTTTCCACTGATCGAACCGCAGATTATCAATGAGAATAAAAAACAACGGTGTGCCTTTTTCAGCATGAGGCAATACTTTAAACTGAAGCAAGGTGTGGCTCATGATGGGTGCCTCTGATGATTTTGGTTTCACCCAATCGGCATAGTTCCGTGAAATGTATTTGAAGTATTCATTGTTTGCTTCACTTTTCTGCTGTTGTAATACTTCACTCATTTCAGGACTGTCTGCTTTACCAATCTCCAGTTCCCAATACACCAGTTTTTTATAAATATCCATCCACTCGTTGTAATTAGGATTGCTGTTTAACGCCATAAACAGGTTACGGAACTGTTGCTGGTAAGCCGATGTTGTTTTTTCACTTACCAGTCTTTTGTTATCAATGATCTTTTTTAAACTCAGCAGCACCTGGTTCGGGTTCACCGGTTTGATCAGGTAATCGCTGATCTGCGAACCAATGGCATCATCCATCAGGTTTTCTGTTTCATTTTTGGTAATAAGCACCACCGGTATGGATTGGTTTACTTCTTTGATCTTTGTCAGCGTTTCCAAACCTGTAATACCGGGCATGGTTTCATCCATCAACACCACATCCACCGGGTTTTCCTTTACAAAATCAATGGCATCAAATCCATTGGTAAAGGTTTGCACCTCGTAACCTTTGTTTTCAAGAAAAAGTTTTTGCGATTGCAGACTTTCAATCTCATCATCAACCCAAAGTATTTTTGCTAATGCCATGCTAACTGGTTTATTACGAAAGTAAAGTGCTCAAGGTACAAGATTCAACGCACAAGACATTACCTTTGCACACTTGCCCGATGGATATTTAACAGTTTAACACATGAAATTCCGAAAAATAGTCAATGATCCTGTGTATGGGTTTATCACGTTTGATGATGAGTTGATCTACCGGGTTCTTTCGCATCCTTTTTACCAACGACTCCGCCGCATTCATCAAATGGCAATGGCTCATTTGGTGTACCCCGGTGCAGTGCATACAAGACTGCATCACAGCATGGGTGCTTATCACCTCATGTGTCAGGCCTTATCGGAATTAAAAGGAAAAGGGGTTGACATTACTGCTGCAGAAGAACAGGCTGCTAAACTGGCCATTCTCCTGCACGATGTGGGGCATGGCCCTTTCAGTCATGCACTGGAGCATGTACTGATTGAAGATGTGCACCACGAAGAAATTTCATTACTCATTTTTGAATACCTGAATAAAGAATTTAACGGCCAGCTTGATCTTGCCATCAGCATATTCAAAGGCAGTTACCAGAAGCTCTTTCTGCATCAGCTCATCAGCAGCCAGCTTGATGTTGACCGGATGGATTACCTGACACGTGACAGTTTTTACAGCGGTGTTAGTGAAGGCGTGATTGGGTACGACCGTATCATTAAAATGATGGTGGTACACAACAACGAATTAATGGTGGAAGAAAAAGCGGTGTACAGTAT
>JAACZX010000776.1 GCA_009996555.1 Chitinophagaceae bacterium
AAATATTTCTGGGATTTTTCCATTGCTTTTCCAAACGCTCAATCGTTCCTTCCACACGCTCATTTCTCGTTTTCTCTTGTTTGGCTGTAATGATCCATTCAATGTATTCTTTCTTATTAGTGAACGAAAGCGATTGAAAAAACGCATTACCCTTTTTACTTTTCTTTAATGCTGCGGCAAGAGCAGGCGGCAGTTTTACTTCTTTGGTGGTTGGGTTTACCCAGTTGAATATCTCCCTTACTTTGGGTGCTGCTTCTTTCTTTTTATCGGCTTCTGTTTTTGGCCGGAAGCCGAACGTGCTCCAGGTATCATCAAAAGAAATTAAACTGATCCATGTCAATTTATCGCCTTCGGCCAATAAACAATCCCAGCCCTTGTCACGGGTGAGGTCGGTTTGTATACCTGATACACCTTTTGGATAATATACCCACACCGTTATTTCAGGTTTCAGCAGTTTCATCACCTTGCTCATTTCCTTTTCCATTTGTGCACGGTTGAGTACAAACCAATGTACCTGGTTGTATTGTTTACCGCTGCTGATGACTTCAACATTAGCCGGTAGCTTTCCTAAACTATTTTCAAAGTTCTTGGGCGCATTAAGCGTAAGTAAAATGAAATTCTCTTTTATCCGGAGTTTTTGGGCAAGTGTATTGGGCATGAGATGGATGGCTGATTTATGATGTTGGATGTATGATGGTTGACATGCTGCTATATACTAAATTAAATTATTAGCCGGACTAATGAATGAACTAAGTCTTCCTTGCCCCTTCGGGGCAAAATATCAGCAGTAGCAGACAAAGAATCGAAATGTTGCTGAGCCCCGGAGGGGCGATATGTTTTGTTGAAAAAGAATGCAACTGCTCAGGGGCTGCGGGATGCGAAGGGCCTGGTGCGTAACGAAGTGAAGCACGGAACCCCGCAGCAGCCCGGACAGGTGCGGATTAAAAAACAGTTGCTGACAGCCCAACACTATAACTAAAAACTTAAAACCCAGAACTATGCATTTTCTGCCATTTTTTCACCCCAACCCCGCATGGCATTATCATTGAGTACTGATATTGAACTTAAAAACAATCCATATCATGGGCAAGATTATAGGAATCGACTTAGGAACAACAAACAGCTGCGTTTCGGTAATGGAAGGAAACGAGCCTGTTGTAATTGCAAACGATGAGGGACGCCGTACAACCCCGTCGGTAGTGGCTTTTTTGAAAAACGGTGAGCGTAAAGTGGGCGATCCTGCAAAACGTCAGGCTATCACAAACCCTATCAATACCATTAATTCCGTAAAGCGTTTCATGGGTCGTCGTTTCGACGAAGTGGGCGAGGAGATCAAACACTGGAGCTACAAAGTATCGCAAGGTGACAATAATACCGTTCGTATTGACATAGATGGCAGACTTTATACACCACAGGAAATTTCGGCAATGGTGCTGCAGAAAATGAAGAAAACCGCTGAAGATTACCTGGGACAGGAAGTAACAGAAGCGGTGATTACCGTGCCTGCTTACTTTAACGATGCACAGCGCCAGGCTACAAAAGAAGCCGGTGAAATTGCCGGTTTAAATGTTCGCCGTATTGTAAACGAACCTACAGCCGCAGCATTGGCTTATGGCTTGGATAAAAAACACAAAGACCAGAAGATCGCTGTGTTCGACCTTGGTGGTGGTACATTCGATATTTCTATCCTCGAACTGGGCGATGGTGTATTCGAAGTAAAATCAACCAACGGTGATACACACCTGGGTGGTGATGATTTTGATAAAGTGATCATCGACTGGTTGGCTGATGAATTCAAATCTCAGGAAAATATCGATCTGCGTAAAGACCCGATGGCTTTGCAACGTTTGAAAGAAGCT
>JAACZX010000777.1 GCA_009996555.1 Chitinophagaceae bacterium
GCCAAGATCACGTTCTCTTACGGAGAATTTTACACCAATGAAACGTTTGGTATCATCCCGGTATATAAAAGCCGGGCCTGTTACTTTACGGATGCTGCAGATTTCTTTCAACGGAATTTTCACTTTACTGATCGTAGGCACTTTCAGGTTGGCAATATCTTCTTCGTTCTTTCGATACTCTTGTTCATAACGGATACGTACATCAAACTTCCGCTCACCTTCGTATTTCTGCGTTGCTGTTTTACCACCAAATGCCATTTCCAATACAGCCTGCGCATCAGCAAGCGTAACACCGTATGCAGCCATTCTTTCTTTATCAAGCACCACACTTATTTCGGGCTGACCAATATTGCGGAGTATGCCCACATCTTTAATGCCGGGCACAGCTTCTATCTGTTCAATGACCTTTGCAGCAAGAAGATCGAGCTGTTCAAGATCGTTTCCATATATTTTCACTGCATTGGATGCTTTGATGCCTGCAGCCGCTTCGGCCACATTATCAATAATGGGTTGCGAATAGTTATAGGTTACACCTTGTATCTGCGACAATACCTCATCCATTTCTGTAATGATATCATCAATAGATTTTCCTTTCAGTTCCTCTTTTGGTTTCAGATCTACCTGAAACTGTAAAAAATTAAATCCATTGGGATCTGTACCATCGTTTGATCTTCCTTCCTGTGATAACACTTGTTTTACTTCGGGAAACCTGCGTAGCACAGTGCGGATCTTTTCGGCCATCAGCACGCTTTCTTTTTGAGAATAACTCATAGGCAGTTCAGCTGTTACCCATAACGCTCCTTCATTTAACTGCGGCAAAAACTCCGTGCCGAGAAAACGGGTTGAAAACAAGGCAGCAATCAATAATACAACCGATGCAGATAAGGAAAGTACCTTATTCCTGAAACTCATAACAAATCCTTTTTCAACGATCCTGTTCCAGAAATTAACAAAAGGATTGTTTTTTTCTTTTACGTTTTTATTCAGCAGCAGATGTGATAATACCGGCACAAGTGTAAGGGTAAAGATCAATGCACCCAGCAAGGCAAAACCAAGTGTATACGCAAGCGGCGAAAACATTTTACCTTCTACTTTCTGGAAACTGAAAATGGGCAGGAGTGCTGTAATGATGATAAGTTTGGAAAAGAAAATTGCTTTCCCCATTTCAGCACCTGTGCGTTTAATAATACTTGCTTTTGCTAAACGGTTAAATACAGGCATGCCCCGTTTATGCGCCAGCTGATCCAGTGCCACAAATATGCCTTCCACCATTACCACTGCACCGTCAATGATAATACCAAAATCCACCGCACCAAGCGAAAGCAGGTTGGCGCTCATTCCCTTCAGCTTCAAACAGAAAAATGCAAACAACAATGAAAGAGGAATAATGATGGATACAATGAGTGTTGTACGCCAGTCGGCCATAAACAGAAACACAATCACTGTTACAAACACAATACCTTCAAAAAGATTATGCATGACTGTATTGGTCGTGTAATTCATGAGTGTATCCCTGTCATAAAAGGTCACCATTTTTACATCAGCCGGCAATGTTCTTGTATTCAACTCTTCAATTTTTTCCTTTACCCTGTTTAATACTTCTTTTGGATTTTCATCTTTCCGCATCACCACAATACCTTCCACCACATCATTATTATCATCAAGCCCCACCTGCCCTACTCTTGGTAATGAACTTTCTTTTACATTGGCAAGATTTTTTACCAACACAGGATTTCCGCCTGCATCATCTATAATAATGTTTTCAATATCTTTTATGGATTGTATAAGCCCTATACCACGTACTACATAAGCCTGTCCGTTTTTTTCAATTACATCTCCACCCACATTAA
>JAACZX010000432.1 GCA_009996555.1 Chitinophagaceae bacterium
AATATTGCAGTACGTCACATATTAAATTCATTCGGGTATGATCTTGGGCTTGATGTGTTTTTGGAAACAGGAAAACAAAAATGGCTTATAGGCTTACATAGTTATAAAAACAAACACCGCCTGCTGCCTGGTATTGAAGTGGAAAATCCGTCTGTTCCATTGGGCCGCAAATCAAAATTTCAGCCGCTTGAAGCAAGAGCAATGTTATGGTTGCAGCCCAAAGATCAGTTATATGCTGATGAAAAAGCAAAAGCAGGCGGCTTGTTACAGGTGCGGGGATTGTACCGTGCAGGCAAACAATTATTACTGTTTGCAGAAGCAGAAGCAAAAACAGACGGCTGGGTTGCCGGTAATCCCTACCTTGATGCAAACCTTACTGTGCGGATGGGAGTGCGGTTGAACACGGGTTTGCAATAACTGCATTGACATTATTATGTGATTGATGTTGCTGTTTCAGCAATCTATCTTCACATCAGTTACGTTAATACATTAAACCTTTTATCATGAACGATCTGATGCTTTCGCATTTATACGTGCTGAGAACAGGTAGCAGCATTCGTTACCTGCTCATCAATTGTATGTGCAATCCGGAGAACAACTGATAACAGCAGCAATACATTTCATTGCTTACCTTTAGCGGTATGGAAACCACATTGCTGCAACAGTTTGTTCAACAGATTCATCCGCTTCCGCCGGAAGAGCTGGAGCAGTTTACCTCCGGCTGGCAACCGATTACGTTAAAACGCAAAACCATTCTTACCGCAGCCGGTGAAACAGAACGCTATCTTTATTTTGTTTTGGAAGGAGTGCAGCGTGCTTTTTATATTGGTGACGGTAACAAAGAAGCAACCATTGTATTTACTTATCCACCATCGTTCAGCGGTGTGGCCGATAGTTTTTTAACACAAACGCCATCGTTATACTTTCTTGAAACATTAACTGCCAGCAGGTTTCTCCGTATTTCGTACGATGAAGTGCAGAAACGTGTACAGGCATCACCGCATATTCAGCAACTGTTATTCAAAGCAACTTCATTTGCATTAAAAGGTGCGTTGCAACGGCATATTGAGTTGCAATGTTTCAGCAATGAAGAAAAATTCAGGACATTGCTCAGGCGCAGCCCGCATATTCTGAACCTTGTGCCACACAAATACATTGCTTCTTACCTGGGCATGGATGCCACCAACTTCAGCAAATTATTGGGCTCAGTCCGTTTGTAACAGAAATCTTGGTATATACCAACAATGATCTTTCGGCAGCAGCTGAAATTTGTATAAAATTCAGCAAATGAAAAAGATCAACAGCAATACACTTTTAGAGCTCCTGCAGGCCGATGTGCGTACTGTGCTTCTGCAATGTGCCGTATTGAAGAAAGCAAATACAGCTTTGTTGCAAGCACAACCAGGTGCAGGCAAATGGAGTGTGGCACAGGTGTTGGAACATCTGAATATTTATGCACGTTATTACATTACAGCCATTGAACAAAAGCTCCATCACAATCAATCGGGACCTAATGAAGAGTTTACACCCGGCTGGCTGGGCGAGTATTTTACCAACCTCATGAAACCATCAGTTGAAAATGAGATCAAAGGAAAAATGAAAGCGCCGGCAAATGCAGTGCCGTCAGCACAGCCCGATGCAACTGCTATGCTCGACGAGTTTATCAGTCACCAGCATCACCTGTTGAATCTTTTACAGATAGCACGAACAGCAAATCTGGAGTACAACCGCATTCCCATTTCGCTCACTAAACTCATACGATTGAAACTGGGTGATACCTTCCGTTTTTTTATTGCACATGAGCAGCGTCATTTTCTGCAAATTGAGCATGCACT
>JAACZX010000778.1 GCA_009996555.1 Chitinophagaceae bacterium
CATTTCCTTTCATTCGCTGGAAGACAGATTGGTGAAAAACTTTTTCAAAAAAGGAAGTTTTGAAGAGGAAACGTATAACCCGTTTGACAGGGAAGAGAAAGAACAGGTATTTAAGATCATTTCGAAGAAACCAATAGAACCATCGGCTGAAGAGCAAAAACTCAATTCAAGATCCAGAAGTGCACGGCTACGTATAGCCGAAAAACTTTAACCCTTGTAAAACTGAAGTAAACAAAACTGAACACAGGAAATTACAAGCAAACCAATGGCAGTAAAAGAGCCGAAGATCGATTTTAAGAAATGGTTTAACTACCAGTGGATCGTTAAGAACGTTCCATACTTCCTCTTTCTCTCTGTGCTGGCGATCATTTACATCGCCAATGGTCATTATGCCGATAATACGATCCGTAACATCAACAAAACAACAAAACAATTAAAGGAACAGGAGTATGAGTATAAAACGCTCAATGGTAAACTTATGTTCCAGAACCGTTTAAGTGAAGTGGCGAAAGCAACAGAGCAGATCGGTTTAAAAGAAAATATTCAGCAACCCATAAAATTAGTTGACAGCACAAAGCGCAAGGATAATTAATGGAAGTTAAAAAAGACATATTGTGGCGTGTGTACCTGGGTTTCCTGGGGCTGGGTCTTTTGGGCTTGCTCATTCTTGGCAAAGCGTTTTATACGCAGCGTGTAGAAGGGGCTTACTGGAAAAGTATGGGGGATAGTCTGCACACTAAAATTCTTGATCTGGCAGCAGAACGGGGTACAATTTATAGTGAAGATGGCAGCATGCTCAGTACTTCATTACCGCAGTTTGATATTTATATTGATTTTGGAGCCGATGGATTACGTGCAAAAGAAGGAAAGAATTTTAAAGAGAATATTGATTCATTAAGCATTTCACTTGCAGCATTGTTTAATGATAAAACATCGGCTGTTTACAAAAAAGAATTGAAGCAGGCATATAAAGACAAAGAGCGTTACTACCCCCTGCATAAAAAAGTATCGTTTGAAGAGTACAAACAGCTGCGTGATTTTCCATTGGTACGTCTGGGACGTAACAAAAGCGGGTTTATTGCCGAAGTAAAAACAAAACGATTGAATCCGTTTGGTGAGTTAGGTTTCCGCACCATTGGATTGTATCGTGAAAATTCAAAGTTGGTTGGGCTTGAGCGTTCATTTGACAGTGTGCTGCGTGGTACAACCGGTAAACGATTGGTTCGCTATGTAGCTGGTGGTGTAATGATGCCGGTGGAAGGTTTTGAAGTAGAGCCCGAAAACGGTGATGATGTGTACACAACCATTGATGTAAATATCCAGGATATTACGGAGCGTGCATTGATGCGTACCATGACCACGAACGAAGCGCTGGAAGGTACTTGTATTGTGATGGAAGTGGCAACAGGCAAGATCAAAGCCATTGCAAATCTAGGCCGCACAAAAGAAGGTGAGTATTTCGAAACAGATAATTATGCATTGCGCACAAGTGAACCTGGTTCAACTATTAAACTGGTAACATTACTTGCTGCACTGGAAGATAAATATGTAACGATCAAAGACAACATTACTATCCATGGCGGCAGATGGAATTTGAATGGAAGAACGATTGTGGATGATCACCATGGTCCTGAAGTAACAACAATTAAATCAGCATTCATTCAAAGCTCAAACGTAGCAATGAGTAAACTGGCTTATCAATATTACACCGGCAAACCCAAAGAGTATTACAAACACTTCAGCGCACTTCATCTTACTTCAAAAACAGGTATTGAGTTAAATGAAGAGTTTAATCCGCTTATTCGTAATCCTAATAAAGTAAAACCCAAGA
>JAACZX010000779.1 GCA_009996555.1 Chitinophagaceae bacterium
ATGGAAGCAATAAGCGTGGTGATAAAAAAGAGCCGCCAGAAATCCGCAGGTTCTTTAAAGAAAATAATTCCCATTACTACAGTGCCTACAGCACCGATACCCGTCCATACAGCATAAGCAGTACCAATGGGCAATGTTTGTGTGGCTTTATACAGCAAAAACATACTGATGCTGAGGCAAACAAAAAATCCGATCATCCAGAACATGGATGTTTGTCCGGAAGTAATTCTTGCTTTACCTAAGCAGGTGGCAAAGCCCACTTCAAATAAACCTGCAATGACGAGGAGAATCCAGTTCATGGTTGAATGTTTAGGGTCGGGACGCTTTCAGCGGCCTGAACCGTTATTCTAATTTGGAAATAATTTCAGGAAGAATTTCTGTCGTCGATCTGTTTATGATATCAGCAACACTCAACACTGAGTTCTCAAAAAATATTTCCTTTTTGCACAAAGTTCCGTTTCTTCTTTCACAATAATCGGGAAATGATGAATATTGCCAGTCTGTTAACTCTTTCACCAATCCTGCTGCAAGAGGATTATGATGTATATAGAAAAAGCAATCTTCAAAGTAACTTACCTTTCTGCTTTCAGCGTTTTCTGTAAGAAGTTTGGCTTTTGTTTTTTGTTGGAAAAGAGAACCACTGGTTTTATTTTGCTTATTAACGGCTTGAGAGTAACTGCTCAGCATAATACCAATGCGATAGGCTAATTCTTGCATTGGCTTGCCTCCAAACGATTTTCGCTCTTTAATACCTTGCTCACTTGCTCTGATAAGTATATGAAAATGATTTGGCATAAGACAATAAGCAATCATGTCAGAACAGGGCATTAGCTGCTCCCGCATTTTTTTTAGAAAGAATAAATAATTTTCATGCTTAAAGAAAATGGGCTGTTTGTTATTGCCACGGTTGTAGATGTGATAAAATTCGCCTTCGATAAGATGCATGTCACGGTGTTTTCTGTAAGATAGAAAAGCGGGGAGACAAAAGAAAGCGTATTATAGTAATTATGATTCAGGCCGCTGAAAGCGTCCCGACTCTGTGCTTCAGGTCGCAGAACGTCTCACCCTTAATTCACCGGGCAGTTCTCATGATAATTGATCAGTTCAATTTTAGAAGGCGCAAATTCAAAACCCGCAAACTTGGTGACGATCTCATCCAGTACCGCATCAATTTCTTCCACCGTCATCATAGTAACCAACTTGGAGCGGTATTCTTTAATATTCGGTAAACCTTTTAAGTAGTTAGCATAGTGGCGGCGCATTTCAAAAATGCCCACTTTCGGTCCCTTCCATTTATAGCTTTTATGCAAATGCTTGCGACAAACTTCTACCCGTTGTTCAACCGTTGGTGGTGCAAGATGCTCGCCTGTTTTTACAAAATGTTTGATCTCGTTAAAGATCCACGGATAACCAATGGCAGCACGACCGATCATAATGCCATCAACACCATAACGGTTTTTGTACTCCAGTGCTTTTTCCGGACTGTCAATATCGCCATTGCCAAAAATGGGAATCGTAATGCGTGGGTTATTTTTAACCTTAGCGATCAATGTCCAATCAGCTTCGCCTTTGTACATCTGCATACGTGTACGGCCATGAATACTCAGGGCTTTGATGCCGATGTCCTGCAAACGCTCAGCAACTTCTTCAATATTCTTCGTGTTCTCATCCCAACCCAAACGTGTTTTCACCGTTACAGGTAGTGAAGTTGATTTTACCACCGATTCGGTTAAACGCACCATCAGGTCAATATCTTTCAATACACCCGCACCTGCGCCTTTCATGGCCACTTTTTTCACCGGGCAACCGAAATTAATATCAAC
>JAACZX010000780.1 GCA_009996555.1 Chitinophagaceae bacterium
GTTGATGAGAATATAGTATTGACTGCTGAGGAGAAAGAAGAATGTTTTCATTTGCTTCAACAGGTGATCGTTCACTGGCCGGCATTAAAGCAAACTTCAGTGCCATCGCTTCAGCAATCTTTTTTTCAACGTACGGGAAAGTTGACGCAGAAGGAAGATAAATGGCTGTTGCAGGTGGAGCAACGCACGGAAGATGTGTTGCTGCAATATTTGCCTTGGTCTTATTCCATCATTCGCTACCCCTGGATGAAACAAGCATTGTTTACTGAATGGACGTAGAAAAAGGGTGGAAGGCAAAAGGTAAAAGGCGTAAGGCGGAACCATGCATAACCTTAAACCTTCAACCCTATACCCTTAACCTTTAACCCTTAACCTTTCAACTTAACTCGTAACTAAAAATTAAGTGTATGAAATACCCAGGCAGAATCATCAAAGAAGGAGAAAGCAATGTCTCCATTGTAAAAGCAATTCAGAAAAAGCTGATGGAATTAAACATCGGTAATCTCGAAGGAACGGGAACGTATGGCGTAAAAACAAAAAATGCAGTAAAGCTTTTCCAGGCAACGCATCAGGATCAATTTGGAAATCCACTGGAAGTGGATGGAAATGTTGGTTCACTCACATGGGCCAGCTTGTTTGGTACCGATACTATTGTTGTAACAGATACTGCGCCGAATGCATTGCTTACAGAATCATTAAAGGTTGCCATTAAGCAATTAGGCGTAATGGAAGATCCTCCGGGTAGTAATAAAGGCCCCGTGGTTGATCAATATCTCGCAAGTGTTGGATTGCCTCCCGGCTTGTTCTGGTGTGCAGCATTTGTGTATTGGGGTTTTGATAAGGCATCAGCAACACTCGGCAAAAAAAATCCTTTGTTTAAAACAGGTCATGTGATGACGCATTGGAATAAAACGGCTGGCAAAAAAATTACAACAGATGAGGCGGTGAACAAACCATCGCTGATAAAACCTGGACATATTTTTATTATGAACACTGGTGGCAGTGCCGGTCATACAGGTATCGTGGAAAAAGTGGAAGGCGGTTTTATTCACACCATTGAAGGCAACAGTAATAATGCAGGCAGCAGAAATGGAATTGGTGTGTTTCGCCTGCAACGGAAAATAGCAAAGATCAACAGGGGATTTATTGAATACAAATGAGGAGTGATGTATGATGAGTTCGTCCCATCTGACGCCCTCGTCTGACGGGGATAAAACAATAAGTAGTTGAGCAAATATGAATTTAAAACGTTTCACTCTCGACTTCGCTCGATTGAAAAGGAAAGGCCCTTCGACTACGCCCAGGGTCAGGACATGAAACATTCAACATTAAACAAACATTTTGTTTACATCGGCTGAAAAAACATCCAAACCTGCAAACGCTGTAAAAGCAACAGCAGATAAAACTTCTTTCTTCAGGAAAGCAGGTGAGGAAGGTTTTTTCAATGCCAAAGCAAACAGTTCTTTTTTCGGCTCATCGGTGCAGGCAAAATTGAACATCAGTCAACCGAATGATCCATTGGAAAAGGAAGCCGATGCAACAGCAGATAAAGTAATGCGTATGCCTGATGCGGCAGTAACAACAGCAGCACCTGAAAAGAAAGAAGAAGAATTACAACGTAAAGAAGATGAACAGGAAGAAATGATTCAGCCAAAAATGATGGTGAACGTAAGTGGTAGTTTGATCATGCGGAGTGAAGAAGAAACGGATGAGAAAGAAGAAACTGTTCAACCAAAATTATACAGCACATCTTTAATGCGAAAGGAAGGAGAGGAAGAACAGGAAGAAACAGTACAACGAAAAGAAGAAGAGCAGGAAGA
>JAACZX010000433.1 GCA_009996555.1 Chitinophagaceae bacterium
AAGATCTTCCCTGCATATCTGCAGGTGCCTGCACGCCCGCTGCATGCAGGAGAGTGGGCGCAAGATCAAGATTCATCACCAGGTTATGATTAACGGTTGCAGCTTTTATCACACCTGGATAACGCATCACCATCGGCGTTCTGAATGATTCCTCATACATAAAACGCTTGTCAAACCAGCCATGCTCACCCATGTAAAATCCCTGGTCCGAAACATAAATAACAATCGTGTTTGCTGAAAGATGCTGTTTATCGAGGTAATCAAGCGTTCGGCCAATACTCCGGTCAAGCGATGCAGCCGTGGCAAGATAATCGCTCATATACCGCTGGTATTTCCATTCAGTAAGTGCATTACCTGAAAGATGCTTTGCTTGAAAGTCCTTGCGGATAGAATCATAATACTGCATAAACTGTTGCCGCTGGCTCACGGTCATACGGTTGATGCTTCCTTCTTTTTCTTCAGCTGCTTTACTGTCGAACATTTTCAAATCATATCCCATCAGCATGCTGTTGGCAATGGTCATATCCTGCACCCTGGCCGCTGCACGGTTCTGGTAATTGTCGTAAAAATTAGCCGGCAATGGAAAGCGGGTATGCTGAAACATACGCAGGTCCTGCAGATCAGGCATCCATGTACGATGGGTATTTTTATGACCGATCACAATGCAGAAAGGTTTCGATGTATCCCGTTTATCCAGCCAGTTTTCTGCGGCATCTTCCACAACAGTACTCACATACCCTTCTGTACGTTTTCTTGTTCCATCCATCATTAAAAAATCTGGATTATAATAACTCCCCTGCCCCGGTAATATTTGCCAGAACGAAAAACCCTGCGGTTGTGTTTCCAGGTGCCATTTACCGATCCATGCAGTTTGGTAACCAACCTTGCCTAACTCCTTGATAAAGCTGTTTTGCGATCCGTCAAATCTCGAATGCTCATTGTCTTTAAAGCCGTTCTTATGACTGTATTTCCCTGTAAGGATCACCGCACGGCTTGGCCCGCAAATGGAATTGGTAACATAGGCTTTCTTAAACAGCACACCTTCGTTGGCAATACGGTCAATATTGGGCGTTGGCATCAGCTTACTTCCATACGAACCAATGGTTTGATACGCATGATCATCTGAAACAATGATCACAATATTTGGCCGCTTCTGGGCTGTAACAGCTAAAGCAAAAAACAAACCTGTAAGCAACAAAAACGGTTTACAACAATTCATGATCATAGCATAGTCATTTAAAAAATTTCATCGCACATCTTGCTTGTGCCTGTTGTGAATGCAACCATTCATCCGCTCCAGGTTCTCATACGCCTGGGGGCTCACGCAAGTGGCCCCGGGAATTAAAACAACCGACCTCCACAAATTACTCTGCTCTTTTTGCCAGCAAGCTGATCTTCTTTGCCGGTAAAATACAATTGAACACCTTTACATCATCAATCACTCCATGAAAAGCATTCGTCTTATCACCAATAAATTGCAAGGGGAAAAACAAGGTTTGCACTTTTGCCATCGTTTTATTATTGGCAAACACCTGCTTCGCTCCTTCTAATTTTTCTGCAAAACGGCCATTAACATACAACGATGTTCCTTTGTTATCGCCGGTAATGGTAATATGCGTCCATTGCTCAGCAGGTACACTGTAATTAAAAAAGTAATGATAGTTCTCTCTCGAAAAACCCAACTTACCTGTTTGCTGTTGTTTCAGTTTCACCACTGCATCGGGTGAAGAAAAAAGAACGGCATCAGCAGCATTATGCTTACTCGGTTTTACAAAAAACGAAACGCTGTATCCATAACCA
>JAACZX010000478.1 GCA_009996555.1 Chitinophagaceae bacterium
TTTTCTTATTCGCAGCATGCAAAACAAAGCCGGCCATGCAAAATGAAACAGTGAAAACACATGCGTTCCGTTTAAAACCCGGACAGGATCTGAAACAGGAAATTCTTTCTTATGTGCAACAACACAACATTGAAGCTGGCTGGATCATTACCTGTGTGGGCAGTGTTACACAATACAACCTTCGTTTTGCCAACCAGCCCGAAGGCAATAAAGCAACCGGTCATTTTGAAATTGTGAGTTTGGTGGGTACTGTCAGCATCAATGGTTCGCACCTGCACATGAGTGTAAGCGACAGTACAGGTAAAACCCTTGGCGGTCACTTGCTCGACAGTAATCTTGTTTATACAACTGCCGAAATTGTAATAGGCGAAGGCAAGCAACTCGTCTTTACAAGAGAGAAAGACGGCACTACTCCCTGGGAAGAGTTACAGGTAAAACCAAAGCAGTAAGCATGCTCAGCCGTTTGCAACTCATCAGTATTTTTTACACAGCAGCATTGTTGACGTTTACGATCTATTGGGCAAATTATTATGAAACCTACAGTGGTCATACAAAAGGAGAAGAATTGTTTACTGCGCTGGTCGTGTTTCTATTTCTCACTTTTTTTTACTTTTTGGTATTGCAATTTTCGGTGAACCGAAACAATTGGGCACTTGCATTATTTCTACCAATCATTAATGCCATCATTACTTTTTTGATCACCGTTGTTGTATTGTGGCTTGGTTCTTTTGATGGAAATCCGAAAGAAGATATTTTGATTTTTGGAATTGCTTATACCTTGTTGTCTTCGTTGGTTGGGTTGGTGTTGTGGGGGAAAACTTAATAACGTTTCTAAAACACCTTCCCTATTGAAAATCCCGCTGAAGGTGTAAATGCAAATCGGTTAATCACCGGAGTAATTGAAATTCGCCACATCCAATCTTTTTTAGTATGTGATCTATAGCCTACAGACGGAACAAAGTTTGTCCATTTATCATTTCCTTTTGAGCGAAAATCAGCATCTCTGTATGTTGGAGAAACAGTAAAACCAGCATCGATAAATCTTCTATTTGTTTTTAATGGAAATAGATAGTTTAAGCCAACCGGAATTGTAAGGGAAGATGCTTTTTCTGCATAAAAACCAGCCCCAATTCTGACGCCAATTCCCGGCTTCTTGGTAAGCTGTCGTTCATAATTGAGTGAGCCGAACAATCCACTACCAAAAGCTTCAATATAAAAACTGTTTTCTCGAAACGTTTCCTGAGCAAATGAATAAGATGAAAAAAAAGAAATAATAAAAAGTAAAAAGAAAGGCCTTTTCATACAGGCTGTGTTTTGTACTAAAATAAGAACATGTTTTATCCTTCAAAATTTAATGTTGTTAATAGAAACAAAAAACCGGAGCTCATCACTCCGGTTTTCTTTTATTCAAATCATTCATCTTACTTGATCACATCCTTCGGCACTTCTCTTTCCAGTAATTTTTTGTAAATAAACATGGCTATTTCATTTTGCGAATGCAGCTGTTGGTTTCTGCCTAAGTCGCAAAAGCATATAATTTGAAAACGTTAGGGCAATTAACAAATAGTAGAAATTTTACTACCTTTACCAAAATCAACTACCTCTTCATGAAGTCGAGTGAGTTACACCGTTTAATTCTTCGTAACGGATGGCGGCATATACGAACAGCAGGCAGCCACTACATTTACGAAAAAGAGAGTCGTACTTACCCGGATCCATTTCATGGAACAAACAAAGTGGGTAAAGGATTAGAGAAGAAGATTAAAAAAGAAATGAAATTGAAATAAAGTACAACACGTAAAAAATAAAGTCATGCCTACCGTTACCATCATAATCGAACGCAGCAAAGATGCTTATTGGGCTTATGCTGAAAAACTGGAGGGTGTTTCCGGTGTTGGAGATACCATTACAGAAGCGAAGAAATCGGTTATTGAAAGTCTTGAACTCCAAAAAGAGCTCGGCAATATTCCAAATAAAAACTATTCCATCAGTTTTAAATTCGATACAGAAAGCCTGTTGAAATATTACAAAGGGATATTCACGAATTCAGCTTTTGAAAAACTGACCGGCATTAACCAGAAGCAGATACAGCATTATGCAACTGGTGTAAAAAAACCAAGAGCACGCCAGGCAAAAAAAATAGAAGAAGCATTACACTCTTTAGGTCGTGAACTTTTAACTGTTAAACTCTAACATTTTAGAAACAAAAAACCGGAGCTCATCACTCCGGTCAACCAAAACCTCCGGGGGTTTTTAAAACCCCGGAGGTTTGAAATCCTTACTTTATCACATCCTTTGGCACTTCTCTCTCCAATAAGTTTTTATAAATAAACAACGCTATTTCGTTTTGCGAATGCAGTTGTTGATTACCGCCCCAGCCATGTCGGCCACCGGGGTACAGCATAAACTCGAAATGCTTTTTCTTTTCCTGTAGTTTTTTGATCAGCTGAATACTGTTCTGCATGTGCACGTTATCATCCATTGTTCCATGATAAATACGCAGCAACCCTTTGTACTGATCTACATAGGTATAAACAGAAGATGATTTATAACCTTCAGGATTTTCTTTCGGCGTATCCATAAAACGCTCGGTGTAATGACTGTCGTACAAACTCCAGTCGGTAACACTGCCGCCGGCTAAACCATGCGTGAAATAATCAGCACCATAAGTAAGTGCATACGCACTCATATAACCACCATAGCTGAAACCACTAATGGCCACTTTGTTCTTATCAACGCCTGCATTTTCAATGAGCCATTTCACAATTGTGATCCAGTCTTTCATTTCCCAGTAAAGTTAATACCCTCTTTACCAAAGTGGCCGCTTGCACGGTGATCCATTGCTACCTGTATCATTCCTTCTTTTGCCCACCATTGTTGCTGCATATTTAATGCCCAGCCATCTGATACAGTACCTGCGTTAGGACCACCGTAAATGCTGATCATCACAGGATACTTTTTGTTCTTGTCATAATTCAGCGGCCATACAATGCGTAACGGCAGATCGTATTTGCCATCTTCACTTTTTACACGCAGCAATTCTGTTTTTGCTAAAGTAGTTATTGCAAACGCTTCGCCTGTTGCAGTTCCTAATTCACGAACAACTTTTCCTTTGTTATTCACCACCGCCATTACATCGGGCGTAGAAACATTTGAATAGTTGGTCACAAAGTGTGTACCCATTGGCGATACACGAATATTGCGATGGGTGAATTCGCCGAATGTTAAACGCATTAAACCGCTGCCATCAAACTTCACTTTATACAAATCGAAACGGGCGCTATTATCTTTACGGCAAGTGAAGTAAACGAGTTTGCTTTTTTCATCAACCAGATTCACAGCAGTAACAGTATATGATCCAGTGGTAATAGCATTGATGCGTTTGCCGCTCATATCATGTAAATACAAATGATTCCAGCCGCTTGCATCGCTTTGTAAAATGAATTGTTTTCCGTTTTGCAAAAACGTAATGCGGTTCTGATCATCCAGATCGACCCATGTTTTTTGTGTTTCGTCGTAGATCACTTTTTTGCTGCCATCAGCCAAATTCATTTCATATACTTTCAGATTATCCTGTGTGCGTGGCATCCATTGTATCCACAAAGCACTACCATCCGGTTTCCACAAAGGCATACCAAAATACTGATCATCTTTCTGGTTAAAATCAGCCCATACTGTTGCCCCACCATCAGGATTTACCACACCAACTTTTACTTCAGGATTTTTATCACCTGCTTTGGGGTAACGTGTGCGTTCAATAAAACCATGTTGTCCTTCTTCGCTGTAAATCGGGAACATGGGCACTTCACTTTCATCCATGCGCATATAAGCGATCTTCTTACTGTCGGGGCTCCACCAGAAAGATTTGTAGCGACTTGCACGACCCAAAATTTCTTCGAAATACACCCAACTGGCATAACCGTTTAAGATCACATCAGTACCATCGTCGGTCAACTGTGTTTCTTTTTTTGTTGCAAGATTGATCGTGTACAAATTGTTGTTGCGTGTAAACGCCACATATTGTTTGTCGGGCGAAAGAACAGGATTCTTCTCTTCGTCTTTATTATTGGTGAGACGGGTTTCTTCGTTTGCCATTTTCAGATACAAATCGTTGCCTTTGTTGATGATCTCGGGAACAACCACCATGATGTGCATTTCAGGGGCTTTGTAATCTGTTTCTTTTCCTGTTTTAATGTCGTGCACATACTGTTTACCATCCCTGCGAATGATGAAACTGTTTTCACCAGCCCATTCTACAAATTGCGGAAGTGGTTTGGTTATTTTTTGTGCTGCTCCTTTGAGCATTTGCTCTGTTGTTAATGCTGTTTGTGCCGATGCGCCAAACGCAGCAGCAATAAACAACAGCAGAAATCCATTTTTTCGCATGCTTGATTTTTTAAGGGAATGAAGATAATTTTTTTGTTGAAAGATGCTGTGGCAATTGGATGAATGGAATAAAAAAGCCGCAGCATTAAATGCAACGGCTTTCTATATTCTGAGAATTAACTTATTCAACTGTTTTCTCTGGTCTCATCATTGGAAATAAGAGAACATCTTGTATTGAAGGTTGATTCGTCATCAACATCACCAACCTGTCAATACCAATACCAATACCACTTGTTGGTGGCATACCATATTCCAATGAACGGAGGAAATCATAATCAATAAACATCGCTTCATCATCACCACGCTCTTTCAGTTTCACCTGGTCTTCAAAACGTTCACGCTGATCGATCGGATCGTTCAGCTCTGTGTATGCATTGGCTACTTCCTTCCCATTCACCATCAATTCAAAACGCTCTACCAATCCTTCTTTGCTGCGGTGCTTTTTGGTAAGCGGACTCATTTCAATCGGGTAATCAATAATGAATGTTGGCTGTATACATTTTGCTTCGCTTGTTTCGCCAAACAATTCATCAATCAACTTTCCTTTACCCATCGATGCATCTACATGAATATTGAGTTGCTTGCAAACATTGCGTAATCCTTCTTCATCCAAACCACTCACATCAATACCTGTATTTTCTTTGATGGCATCGAAAATAGATAATCGTTTGAACGGCGCTTTAAAACTGATGCTTTTATCACCCACTGTAACATCGGTTGTGCCGTGCAATGCAATAGCAATACGCTCCAGCAAATTCTCCGTTACATTCATCATCCAGAAATAATCTTTGTAAGCGGTGTACCATTCAAGTACTGTAAACTCTGGATTATGTGTGCGGTCCATGCCTTCGTTACGGAAGTTGCGGCTGAACTCATACACCCAATCGAAACCACCAACGATCAAACGTTTTAAATACAACTCATTTGCAATGCGCATGTACATGGGCACATCTAATGCATTGTGATGTGTACTGAACGGACGGGCAGCAGCACCGCCAGGAATAGTTTGCAACACCGGTGTATCTACTTCCAATGCACCATGCTCATTTAAATATTCACGAATGGTGTTGATGAGAATGGTACGTTTTACAAACACATCTTTCACCTGTGGGTTAATGATGAGATCGGCATAACGCTGACGGTATTTGAATTCCGGATCGGTCACCGCATCGAAGGTTTGTCCTTCTGCTTCCTTCACCACCGGCAATGGCTTTAATGATTTTGTAAGAACGGTGAGTTCCTTTACATGCAAACTTGTTTCGCCTGTTTTGGTGGTGAATACATAACCCTTCACACCAATGATGTCGCCAATGTCTAATAATTTTTTAAACACCACATCGTATAATGTCTTGTCTTCGCCGGGACAAATATCATCTCTGCGCACATATACCTGCAAACGTCCATGGCTATCCTGGATAACAGCAAAGCAAGCCTTGCCCATATCCCTAACACTCATAATACGGCCGGCAATGCAAACATCTTTGTACTCGTCTTTGGTATCTTCATTAAACCCTGCCTTCACAGCAGTTGAATAATGGGTAACGGGGTACAACGGTGCGGGGTAAGCATCGATGCCCAGTTTGGTTAACTCAGCTAATTTCTCTCTACGGATAAGTTCCTGTTCGCTCAAATGTGTACTCATAACGATTTGGTTGAATGAAGCTGTTTTGATGTTTGGCTTCTTTTTAACAGCCCGCAAAATTACCGTAAGAATGGCAGACCAGCAAAGACGTATCTTCGGCACAGAATATGCAACGTTTAGCCCGTTAAATCCGTTTAATATTAAAACAACAATCGATGAAACGTTTTCTACTATTATTAACCGTCCCCCTGTTATTTACCTCATGCGAAGTACTAAGTCAGCTACCAACCATTCCGGGCTCAACCGGTGTTACCGAAGCCGAAGCCGGGCAGGGTATTAAAGATGCGTTGGGACAAGGCTTAACCCGTGCAGTAAGCAACCTTAATAAGACCGATGCCTTTTTCGGCAGCGATTTTTATAAGATATTATTGCCACCCGAAGTGCAGAAAGTGGAGCGTACGCTGCGTAATATCGGGCTGGGCAATACAGTTGACAAAGCCATTCTGCAGATCAACCGTGGTGCCGAAGATGCTGTGGGCTTTGCCACACCCATTTTTGTGAACGCCATTAAGCAGATGACCATTACAGATGCCATCAACATCATTAAAGGACCAAAGGATGGCGCTACCAATTATTTCCGCCAAAAAACAACCGAGCAATTGATCGCTGCGTTTTCACCTGCAGTTAAAAATTCGTTGGACAAAGTGGAAGCCACCAAATATTACGGCGACCTGGTGAATGGTTATAACAGACTGCCCACTACACGTAATAAACTCAATCCTGATTTGACAGCTTATGTTGTAGGTAAAGCTGTGGATGCGTTGTTCGACCAGATTGCAAAAGAAGAACTGGAGATCCGTGAAAACCCGGTGAAGCGTACCACAGAAATTATGAAGAAAGTATTTGGTGCGGTTTGGAACTAAGGGCTAAGAGATAAAAAAGTAAAAAGATAAAGAGAGGGGTTGCAGCTGATGCAGCCCTTCTTTTGTCTGTGCTAATCTGCGAAAATCTGTGAGCAACCTATTGTGAGCGAAGCGAACAATCAAATCTGCGTTAATCTTTCCAATCAGCGTCATCAGTGACTCTATCTATTGTGAGCGAAGCGAACAATCCAGCATCCCAATACCCAATTACTAATTCCTCTTTTACTCCTTCCCCTCTTTCAAGCTCTTAGCCCTCCCCTTCACCTCATCATACTTTGCCTCATAATCTTCCCGCATAGTTCCCATCAACCGATCCCAAAACAAAAAGTACAAACCATAATTACCAGTGAAGTATTGGTGATGCTGATTGTGTGTAACCGAAGTGTTGATCCAGCGGCCAACTATTGTGCGTTGAAAATTTTTTGGAAACAGCTCCCAACCTAAATGACCATATACATTGTAAAACATCTGAAACAAAAAGAAGAACAACAGATGCCATTTTGTTAGTGGCATGATGTAAAGCAGAACGATTAAAATACCCACTTCCAGTATTCCTTCCAGCGGATGAAAAGAAAACGCAGCCCAAGGCGACGGGTTGGTGCTTTTGTGATGGATTAAATGAAATACACGAAACAGTTTGGGGTGATGCATGAGCCGGTGAATCCAATAAAAATAAGTATCGTGTATAAGCAAGGTTAATGGAAACGCCAACCAGAAATACCATAATCCATAGTCGTGCTGATCACTATAAAACAATGTGGTGATTCTTATTTCTTGCTTTCCAAGAAAAAACCAGGCAACCGTTGCAAACAACAACATGGTAAACAACGAAAACGAAATCTCCCTTACATAATCATTAATTGCAGGAAAGCGTAATTGAATTTTTTTAAACGATACCCGTTTACGCAGTAAAACATACCAAATAAGAAATGCTATACCGGCAAGGATGAGATATCTTGAACCGATGATTGTGAAATACTTTAACCAGCTATTAAAAAAGTGCAGCATGCTTTTAAAATTACTCTTCTGAGAGTAAATAATTTGCTAAAGATTTAACTGTCGGCCAGCAATACCTGCCAGGCTTCTGTTACTTTTCCGGCATCGAGTAATTCTTTTGCATACTTGTGCAACTCTTTATCCATTTCATCAGGATTGATGGAAAAATACTGGATGATGTTTTTCAGTTGATCATCTTCAAATGTTGCATCTACTGTCGGATATTCATGTACGTTCGCTAACTGACCAAGGTTGTTGCCTGTTAAGATGCTGCTGTTGCGGATCGATTCAGGTAATGCATCAATACCAATGCCGAGCTGTGTATTTGGTTTTGCTACATGAAACAGACTCTGCTCATCAACCTTGCAATACCAGTCGCCGCCGAGGCGTGCAATATGATGCAGTTTGCGTTGATCGATCATGGTTCCCTCTGCATTGAGAATGCTGTCATCAACATGCATGCGCAGCACTTCGCAAATCACCAGGTTACCTGCACCGCCCTCGCCGCCGAGTGGCTTTACTTCCACCACTTTGCATTCCATCTTCACTTTGCTTTCTTTTACCATCGGCGGCTGAACCAACGTTGCGGCTTCCTGTGTAAACCCTGCTTTCACAAACTCATTCACTTCTTTTGGAAATTCGCAGCTGCTGAGGCTTACCTGCTGCACCATATCATAGTCAACAATATTGATGACTACTTCCGGCACTTCCAATACATTTTCTAATGTGTGCTTGGTAGAATTATCTCTCACTCTTCGTGCAGGCGAAAACACCACAATAGGTGGATTGGAAGAAAACAAATTAAAAAAGCTAAACGGACTCAGGTTTACGTTACCTGCTTTATCAATGGTTGATGCAAAACAAACCGGCCTCGGTGCAATGGCATGTTGCAACCATTGTTGTTTTTGCATGGGGTTTAATTGTTGTAAGTCGATAATCATTTTAACCGCAAAGGCGCAGAGGCGCTAAGTTTTTAAATGTTATTTACAAATCGTTTAATTCCGTCCTTTATTAAAGGAGAATTAAAGTTTACAAGAAATCCTAATTTCTTATTAGAAAGTTTAAGGTAAGAAATGATTTGTGCTTCGTAAACAGGATGCATGATCTCACTACTTTTTATTTCCAAAACAATTTCATCCTCAACTAATATATCAATTGCATAGCTTTTCCCGGTATCAAACCCTTTATAAAACAATTTTACCGGCACCTGATTAAGCGCTTTTATTTGTCGTAGTTCAAACTCTTTCAGCAACGCAAATTCATATACAGATTCAAGTAAACCAGGACCAATGGTAACATGAACCTGGTAGCAGGCATCTACAATAATTTTTGAAAGTTCATTTAAACGGTCTGTATTCATCTCTTAGCGACTTTGTGTCTTAGCGGTTAAACTTTCTTCCTTCCCAAAATCGAAAAATCATCCTCCTCCCTCACCATCGTATTACTCAATCGTCCCAGTCCATCAATTTCCATTTCAACTACATCGCCTTCCTGCAACCACTGTTCCTGGTAGTTGGGATCGTTGAGCTTGCCGGTGCCGTTGAGTTCGAGGAAACAACCGGTGCCAACAGTACCACTGCCAATAACATCACCGGGATAAAGATCCACACCATAACTCGCCCGTTCAATGATCTCTGCAAAGGTCCAATCCATATCAGCTACATTACCTGCACTCACCTGCTTGCCGTTTACCCAGCATTTCATATTTAAGTTCCAATTCAATCCAACATGATTTTCTTTTGCAGGCACCACATATTGCTGCAGTTCATCGAGGGTAACCAGCCATGGACCAATTGCTGTTGAAAAATCTTTTCCCTTCGCCGGACCAAGATTCAACAACATCTCTTCCATCTGCAGTCGGCGTGCACTCATGTCATTCATGATCATCAAACCACCAATGTACTGATCTGCTTCTTCTGCACGAATGTTACGTCCATGTTTGCAGATCACAATGGCAACCTCTAATTCAAAATCGAGCTTTTCAAAATGATCAGGCATGCAACGCACATCGCCCGGGCCTTGTATGCTGTGATGATTCGTAAAATAAAAAATGGGGTATTGATCAAACTCAGCGATCATTTCCACCTTGCG
>JAACZX010000434.1 GCA_009996555.1 Chitinophagaceae bacterium
TCGTTCACAACAGGAATTTCAACCGATGCCAAAATGCCAAGACTATCGCATGCTGCCAGCACAGCAGGATCCTGCGGATAATGTGCCACCCGTAAAAAATTACCACCCATTTTTTTCAACAGCAGGATATCTTTTACTGCAAGTTCATCTGGCACTGCATTTCCAATATCTTTAAAATCCTGGTGACGGCTTGTGCCCACCAGTTTGTATGATTTTCCATTGAGGAAAAAACCTTTCTCTGCATCAAAATGAAACCAGCGAAGACCAAGCGGATGTTTCACCACATCTAAAATTGCGCCTGTTACTGCATCTTTTATTTCAGAAACAACAGTGTATAAGTAAGGTGATTCAGGCGACCACAATAGTGGTTGTTTTATAGAGATGGATGTTTGTTGTACTTCCGTTGTTATGCCCGGCTGCAGTGTGTGCAATTGCGATGCTGTTGATACATTTTGTCCGGACCTGTTTTTTATGATTGTACTGATCCTGATCTTTCGTTCTGTTTTGCTTTCATTTGCCAGCAATGATCGTACATGCACCTGAGCCAGCTTTACATTGACTGTTGGCGTGCTGATGTAAACACCTGTTGTTGCATGATCGTTCATCGAAAAATGAACAGCATCAACCACTTTCATCCACACATCACGATAAATGCCGCCGTAGAATGTAAAATCGGCAGACAACGGTGGTATGTCCTGGTTAAAACTATTATCAACTTTTACAAGCAGTTCGTTCTCTTTACCATATTCAACATAGTTTGTAATTGCTACTGAAAATGCTGAGTATCCGCCTGTATGTTCACCTGCTTTTTTTCCATTGATAAATACTTCTGCAAGCTGGTTTGCTCCTTCAAACAAAAGGTAGATCTGTTTCCCCTTTCTTTTTTTATCAATGAACAATTTCCGTTTGTATAATCCGGCTCCCCTGTAATAACCCGGCACATCGTCCATTACATCATCAGTATTCCATGTATGTGGCAGCTGTACAGGTTCCCATTTTACAGTTGTTGTTTTCGTTTCCTTTGTAAACAACCAGTTCTTATTGAGGTTTACTGTTGTTCCTGCTCCAGGTTGTGCATACAAAAAACCTGTGAGCATAAGACCATATAGGGACAGGATAAATTTCAAAATGTATTAGTTCGTTTTTGTGAATTGAATGGCAGCAAGGTTAAAGCCGCCTTTTACAGCAAGCACACGAAAAACTGTTACTCCTTTTTCCAGGTTGATGGTTTTAGCTGCTGTTTGCTGAAAACGTTCACTACCTGCTGTAACAGGTACCTGCATTTCGTTGACGATTGTTTTATTACACAGCTTGAGTGAAAGTGATGAACCATTTTTTTCAGCTGCTGTAAGAAATGACACGCTGTATTTTCCCGGCTTGCTTACAGTAACTGTGTATTGCAACCATTCTCCTGCTTCAATATCGGTTACATAAGCGCCATCGTTGCCAATGCGTATATCCACTCCGTCATTACGGTAAACATGTCCTTTGTTGCCATCGGTATTTACGCCGGGCGTGTATTGATAGCGTGCAGAATCTGTATCGTAATAAGCATAGCGCTGACGACCCATATCAAAATCAACTGCCTTAATGATTGTGTTGTTGCTGATGATATGATCACGAAAAGGTTTTGTTGCTGTTGTTTTTACCTGCCGTATCATTGCATCCACCACATCGGGGTGATAAGTATTATTTGCAACCTTTATATTCTCCAATAACTCCTGCAAGGTGTTCCATGCGTCTGCTTCTGTTGGCTTTGGCCCTTTACCCGACCAGTAGTTCAACAAGTGAT
>JAACZX010000781.1 GCA_009996555.1 Chitinophagaceae bacterium
TTGGTTATGCAGTGGCTATTCCCATCACCATCTACGAATTATGGTACGCTGCCCAATACACTACTTCTGTTACGGTGATGATGAAACAGATAGAGCAAACAGCCATACCCTGGAAGAGTTTACTGTATCCTGTTCAACGAATTTTTATGGCCATGGCTCATTGTGCTGTAATGATCTTGCTGGTGAAATCGGGTTACTTAACGGCCTTGTGTAAACGCTTACAGGCAGTGGGGCAGATGGCGTTATCCAACTATATCCTGCAAACTGTTCTCTGCTCACTCTTCTTTTATGGGTATGGGCTTGGCTTTTATGATCGGCTGCAGCTTCATGAAGTGTATTATTTTGTAGCGTTTGCTGTTGCACTGCAATTGTTGTGGAGTTCGCTTTGGCTGAAATATTTTACGTTTGGCCCGCTTGAATGGCTGTGGCGTTCGCTCACATACAAATGGCAAAACATCAGCATTCGCAAACCGCTTGCAACAAAACTGTTTCCTGCAAGAGTAATGAGTAAATAAGCAGATCAGAATTTCACCATTGTATAGCCTTTCAACTGATATGTGCTGATGGCTGTTAAACCTGAGCTGGCAATTTTTGTACCCGGCATCAGTTCTTCTTCTTTTGTATTGCGTTTGATCATGGTTTGCCCGCATACATAAAATTCCACACCAGCATCGGTGAGCTCCTTCAGCAATTGCCTGTTGGGGTTCTCTACCTTGAAATATTTTTTATACAACTCATCGCCAAACACAGCATAGGTGGCGCCTTTACGAAGGATCACCACCATTTTAATATTCTTTGCCGGTACGCCTTCCGCTGCATGAAGATTCACCAGGGTTGCAATGGCTTCAAGATAAATATTGAGCGAATCTGGCTTTGGTGTGTTATCCGATAATTCAATAATGATCTTGTACTCAAGTGAAGGATCGGGTTTATGATCGGCTGTTGGTATTTCAAATACAGTACCGTACGATTTAATAATAGGATTGACTTTGTTTTGCGCAGTAGCAAACGATACTGCCAGTAAAAAAGCAAAAGATAGAAGATAAGGTTTCATGTTTTTCTTTCAAAATAGAAAGTTTGACAGAAAATCCGCAGGCAAAACATACAGGCGGTCTGTTTTCATTTTGGGTGTAAAAAATTATATTGATAAAATAATCAGACCTGCTTTGCAATCAGAAATAAACTGTTTAATTTAATGTTTTCTCATTCCATTATTAAAACACCCGTTATGATCAATACAGATGTTTTATTAGCATGGGGAGCTGCCTATAAAGAATTACAACCAGGCGAGATTCTCTTTAAAGAAGGAACTGTATGTAACTTTTATTACCAACTGGTAAGTGGACAGGTGCGGTGGGTGAATATTGATGAAAACGGAAAGGAGTACCTGCAATCGCTCATTATTCCCGGGCAATGTGTTGGCGAACTGGGTTTGTTTGATGATGGTTTATTTGCAGCTACAGCTATTGCAGATAAAACCAGCCTGCTGCTGCGTTTACACAAACATGAGTTTTGCCAGCTGCTGCGAACGCATAGTGATATCCATTTTCAGTTTACAGAATTGCTTGTAAAACGTTTGCGGTTTAAATTCCATATTTTAAAGTCTGTTGACAATCATGGATCTGAAAAAAATATTTTTTCATTTATACAGTATTTGCTGCAAACGGGCGAACATGTATGCAATGAATGCAAACGTGTTTTATTAACCCGCAAACAAATTGCAGAAATGACATCTTTACGTGTGGAAACAGTGATCCGTGTAATGCGGCGGCTTGAAGCAAAACAGGTATTG
>JAACZX010000435.1 GCA_009996555.1 Chitinophagaceae bacterium
GGCACAAACCATTTCCAACCTCTATTTGGCAATTGATAATGACCTGGAAATTATTCCTGTCATCAACAAGATAGACATGGAAGGTGCCATGATCGAGGAAGTAAAAGACCAGATCATTGAACTCATCGGTTGCAAGCCGGAAGAAATTCTGTTGGCAAGCGGTCGTTCAGGTATTGGTATTGAAGGTATCCTCGAGGCAATTGTAGAACGTATTCCTGCTCCAAAGGGTAAGCCCGATGAACCGTTGCAGGCATTGATCTTCGATAGTGTGTTCAACAGCTTTCGTGGTATCATCGTTTACTTCCGTATTCTAAACGGAAGCATTAAGAAAGGCGATAAAGTAAAATTTGTCAGCACCGACCAGGAATATGAGGCTGCCGAAATTGGCATCCTTAAACTGAAGATGACCGAGAAGAAGGAAGTGACCTGCGGCGATGTAGGTTATCTCATCACCGGTATTAAAAATGCCAAAGAGGTAAAAGTGGGTGATACCATTACACTTGCGGCCAACCCTACACAGGAAGCCATCCGTGGTTTCCAAGAAGTGAAGCCGATGGTGTTTGCCGGTATCTTCCCGGTGGTAACAGAAGATTTTGAAGAGTTGCGTGATTGCATGGATAAACTGCAGTTGAACGATGCTTCTTTAACCTTTGAACTTGAAACATCGCAGGCCCTTGGCTTTGGTTTCCGTTGCGGCTTCCTTGGTTTGCTGCACATGGAAATTATCCAGGAGCGTTTGGAACGTGAATTCAACCAAACTGTTATTACCACTGTACCCAACGTAAGTTTTATTGCGTACACTACTAAGGGTGAGAAAATACAGGTAAACAATCCTGCACAAATGCCTGAACCTACAGCAATGGACAGGATTGAAGAACCATACATTAAAGCACAAATCATTACCAAGCCTGATTATATCGGTAACATTATGACGCTTTGTTTGGGCAAGCGTGGTATTCTCATTAATCAAAGCTACCTCACACAAACACGTGTGGAGCTGATTTTTGAAATGCCGTTGACGGAGATTGTGTTTGATTTTTATGATAAACTGAAATCGCAAACCCGTGGTTATGCATCGTTCGATTATAACCCGATTGGTTACAGGGATGCAGACATTATTAAAATGGATGTGTTGCTGAACGGAGATAAAGTGGATGCATTAAGTGCATTGATCCACCGCAGCCGTGCGCATGATTTTGGTCGTAAGCTCTGCGAAAAGTTGAAGGAGTTAGTTCCCCGCCAGCAATTCCAGATCGCTATACAGGCTGCCATTGGTGCCAAGATCGTTGCCCGTGAAACAATTTCTGCTATGCGTAAAGATGTTACTGCAAAATGTTATGGTGGTGATATCAGCCGTAAACGGAAACTTCTTGAGAAGCAGAAGGAAGGTAAGAAGCGGATGCGCCAGATCGGTAACGTAGAAGTGCCGCAGGAAGCATTCTTGGCAGTGTTGAAGCTGGATGATTAATACTCTGAGCGTACTTCGACTTCGCTCATTGTTCGAAAATAGTCAAAGCACAAAGTACATTCTTTGTGCTTTTTAGTATCATCAGGTCAGGCTTTTAAACAAGAATGTAATTCAATGCTGATGCAGATTAATGTAGTCTTGATTTGAACAACTGCACTTTCTTGTCTTCATGAACAAACTCAACAATTTCTATTTCTTTTGCTGCAGAACTGTTTTTTAAACGTAATGCGATTTCTGTTTTTACCAACAGGATTTTTTGTGTGGTAAATGTTCCGTCATCACCCGGAATTTCAGCATAAAAAACATGTGGGTTTGCAATAA
>JAACZX010000782.1 GCA_009996555.1 Chitinophagaceae bacterium
GGTGTTTACCACCAAGGTAATTGAAGGAAAACTCACCTGGAACAGTGGCCGTTGGGTTAAATGGAGCAGCATCCGCACTGTGGCACAAATTGAAGGCAATGGCACTCCGTTCTGGCCCTTGGATGATATCTTTTCTATTACCGGTGGCGGACGTGGCGAAAACAGCCGTGGCAAAACCTGGGGACATGAAGTAATTGAACCCCTCATCAAGAAATTCACCTGCCGTTGGATATCAAAAGGCGTTTTACGGATCAGGTTTAACGATACAAATGGGTTGCTCAACTTTGGTGATGGCCGTTGCGACAATAAGGCGGAGCTGACTGTGAATGGAAATGTGAGAATCATTACGCTCCCGTAAGAAAAAACACTTGCATCTGATAAAAAGAATTGTACCTTAGCAAAAGTTTTCATAGGGTACGGATTAAAAACGGGCCAGGGTTTCCACCCCGGCCCTCCTTATTTTATCTCCTTTCTAAACGATGGCTTCAAAACGGTAACCCTCAGACGAAAACAGCTTCAATGTTTCAGGCAAAGCAAAACGCAGATTAGGGAAAGCTTTTTTACTATCGTGAAACACAACAATACTTCCGGGCTTCACATTTTTTTTTACATTGGTGAAACTTTTTTGCGGACTGATTTTATTATCAAAATCTGCACTGATCACGCTCCACATAATGATCCTGAATGGTGGGTTTGCTTCTTTCAGCACCTTGGCCTGAAAATTCCTGATCTTTCCATAAGGTGGCCTGAAAAGATCTGAATCGATCCATTTGGCTGCTTCTTTTACATTGTTGAGCCACAGTTCATCTTTTGTAGTAAAGCCATTTAAATGATTGTGTGTATGATTTCCTACACGATGCCCTTCGGCAAACAGGCGCTGATATAACTGTGGATACCGCTGTACATTTTCGCCGATGCAAAAAAAAGTTGCTTTGGCATTATACTTTTTCAATTCATCCAGCACAAACGAAGTTGCTTCAGGTGTTGGGCCGTCATCAAAGGTGAGGTACAATATCTTCTCTGCTGTTGGAATATTCCATGTAAGATCCGATGGAAACAGCATGCGAAGCCACCAGGGCGTTGTTGTTATATAAAGCATGTTTGAAGTTAGTATTGTTTCGAAAAACCTGTAATCTGTATCAGCACGCCTTTGTAAAAAAAACGTTTCCCGTTTTTTGAAAGAAAAGCTGGCTGTGTTTCTGCAGAAAACAAATGGCTGGCGTAGTTTGTTTCGGCCTGGTTATTCTTTGTTGCTGTTGTGCCTGTGAGAATTGCTTCAGTACAATACTTTTCAAGTAAGCCAGGCAGTGTTTGATAGAAAAGAGATGTACTGATAAATACATCGGCACCTAACAGTTTATTGCCCGATGATGCAATGATGCCAACAATGCTGCTGTCTTTGCTGCGCAATTCTTTTAAGAAGTATTGAAAGTAAAGGTTGCTGGTATCAGCTACTTTCTTATTGTTGAGCAAAGCAGCGTAAGAAGATGAACCCGTTTGATTATTCTGCTTCAGCAAACGGCGTATTTCATCCCACACTTTTGTTTGGTTGTGTGCCGTGTCAATGATGGCTTGTAATCCGCTGCCTGTTGTACCACGGTAAATAAATTTCTTTTCTTTTTCGCTCCACCGGTTTTCTTCAATACAAAACACAGGCACCAGGTGTGTTTTGCCGGGCGCAAGAATGGTATCTCTTGCAAACACACGATCCTGCCGGCCACCCATAACAATCTCGCCGCTTTTTATGACGAGGTCTTTGCTGCTTTTATT
>JAACZX010000436.1 GCA_009996555.1 Chitinophagaceae bacterium
ATTGCTGTTCAGTTTCTGTGCTTGCAATTCGTTATGTGTATGAATACTCACGGATCGGTCTTTTAAAAAACTTCCGGTACGTTCAGCAAACACCGCTTTTATTTCTGCTAATACCGATAAGGCAATTTCTTCTGCTGCTTCGGCGCCGATATCCAAACCGATCGGCCCGTGAATGACTGCTTTTTGTTCATCTGTTAAAGCAATGCCTTCATCGCTTAACTCTGCATACATCCGTTCCAAACGTTTCTTTGGCCCGAGAGTGCCGATATACCTGCACTTCACCTGCAACAATAATTTCAGCAGTGCAAGATCGTAATTGTAGTTATGCGTCATCAGCACAATTGCTGTCCAATCATCGATCACAAGCTGGTTCATCAATTCGCCAGGTTTCCCGTTGATGAGCTGATGAACAGATGAAAAACGTTGTGCATTGGCATGTGTGGGTCTGCCATCTGCAACAGTGATCTGCCAACCCAACAGCTTCGTCATTTCAACCAATGGAAATGCATCGTTACCTGCGCCGACAATAATTAATGAAACAGTTGGCTGTACCAATTCAACAAAAGCGGTTAATTCAAATGCTGCATATTCTTTAAAGGAAGAAGTGCCTGCACTTAAAACAATTGCAGCATCGGCTTGAATGAGCGTGAGCAGACCTGCATCATCAATCTTCGCCAAAGATGTTTCTGCATCAAGAAAAAAACAAGTACCGGGCTGTTGACCGTGAAAATTGTTTAATGAAAACAACGTTACTAATACAGTTTCCCTCCTGTACAGTTGTGAGCGTTCAAGCAATGCAATCGGATTATTTTCGTCTTCTGCATTTATCGGTTCAAATAAAATATGTACAATACCATTACAACCTAATTGCACACCAAAGGCAACATCGTCCTCATCCAATGTATTATAAGTAACCAGTTTGTTTTGCTGCTGATGAATAGCCAGCAATGCTTTTCGCAACGCATCACCTTCCAAACATCCACCGCTGATAGCACCGGTCATCCGTCCATCTTCTTCAACAAGCATACGGGCACCGGGGCGTCGGTAAGAAGAACCTTCCACATACACCACCGTTGCCAACGCTGATCTCTTTCCTTTTTGCGTTGCCTGTTTATATGCTGCTATTATTTCATTGATCTCTTTCGTCATGCAATCATGAAAAGAATTTGTATTTACAAATGACGCTTAAAATTTCTGATAGCCTTTTGATACAGCTTTCAATCCGGGTTGAATATCTTTTGGTAAAACAGCAGGATATTTATTGCCCCAGGAATTGCGAATGTAATTCAACACATCCGCAACTTCCTTATCTGCTAAACTCACACCCACCATCTGACTCTCGTAAGTTACGCCGTTCACTTTTAGCGGCCCTTTCATTCCCTGAAGAATTACTTTGATCATTCTGTTTTTATCAGCCAGGTTTTTTGATTTTGCCAATGGAGGAAATGTTCCTTCAAGCCCTGTTCCTTCCGGCATGTGACAAGACATGCAATTTGTCTCGTAAACAGTTTTACCACGTTTTACACTTGCTTTCAAATCAAAGGTCTGATTAAATGAAAGCAAGGTTATTGAGAATGCCGACAGCGCAAATGTTACAAATATCATTTTCATGTTCACGCACATTTTAGTTATTCCTTTCCAACTCATCATGATTTCTTTTGGAGCTCCGTTGAAAAAGGCTGATTATAAAAACGTTTCTTTTCACTTTTATACAATGCATTGGCTACTGCTGCAAACACGGGAGGGAACGGTGGTTCACCCAATCCT
>JAACZX010000437.1 GCA_009996555.1 Chitinophagaceae bacterium
TAAAAGGAAACACAATTGTATCGGATGCATCATGGCTTGTAACTTTTGAAGATAAGGAGTGGATCGATGAAACAGGAAAAGCATCCGACATTTCATCAACCAAATGGCTCAATGCAGGTAGCTGGAATTTTAATTCACCCAACCAGTTGCCTTCACAGTTTGCATTACCTGTCAGAGAACAAAAGGCAGTATCAACTGTGAAAGGAGAAAACTCCCTGCTGGTTGATTTTGGAAAAGAAACTTTTGGTTTCCTCTTACTGCATGGATTAAAAGGTAAAGGCAAACTTTCGGTTTATTATGGTGAATCTAAAGAAGAAGCCTTGTCAACCGAACATTGTGAAACATTGGATCGGGTAGAAGTAAGCAGCACCGAAAAGAAAGACCAAACGATGAAACTTTCGAAAGCCTATCGTTTTGTGAATGTGCAATACGATGAAGCTGTAACACTCGACTCGGTTTCGATGCTATATGAATATGCTGATGTAAAAGAACGTGGCAGTTTTAGTTGCAACGATGAAGAGATCAACCGCATCTATGATGTATCGAAATATACATTTGAGTTAAACACGAGAGAGTTTTTCATTGACGGCATCAAGCGTGATCGTTGGATTTGGAGTGGCGATGCTTACCAAAGCTATCTCATGAATTATTATCTCTACTTCGATAATGAAACAGTTAAACGTACAACGTATGCATTGCGGGGTAAAGATCCGGTAACGGGTCACATCAACACCATCATGGATTATACGTTCTTCTGGTTCCTTGGCATCTATGATTATTATCTGTACACTGGGGATAAAGATTTTATTTCTAATGGAATGGATGTCCGGCGATTGGATATTTATTGACTGGGCTGCTGGTCTCAGCAAAAAAGGCGAAGTGAGTTTTGAACAGTTGTTACTTGCACGTAGTCTTGAAACAATGGCTCTTTGCGCAAACATTGCTGATGATAAAGATGCAGCTACACAATACAACACATTGGCTGCTGATATGCGCAAAAAACTGTTCGACATTTACTGGAACGATCAGCAACAGGCGTTGGTGCACAGTCGTGTGAATGGAAAGCAAACAGAAAATGTAACACGATATGCAAACATGTTCTCCATCTTCTTCGATTATTTTAACCAGCAGCAGAAAGAGCAGGTGAAAACATCTGTGTTGCTGAACGACAATATTCAGAAGATCATAACACCATACATGCGTTTCTACGAACTGGAAGCACTATGTGCAATGGGCGAACAGAATTATGTATTGAAGGAAATGAAAGATTATTGGGGTGGGATGTTGAAACTCGGTGCAACAAGTTTCTGGGAAGAATATAATCCAGCAAAACAAGGTGCAGAACATTATGCGATGTATGGTCGTGAGTTTGGAAAAAGTTTATGTCATGCATGGGGTGCAAGTCCGTTGTATTTATTGGGCAAATATTATCTTGGTGTAAAACCTACTGCTCCGGGTTATGAAAAATATGTTGTTGAACCAAACCTCGGTGGCTTGGAATGGATGCAGGGAAAAGTGCCGACACCGGATGGTGACATTGAATTGTATGTAAGTAAAGAGCAGGTGAAAGTAAAAGGAGCAGCAGGAACTGGTGTTTTGAAGCTGAGTAGTAAATCAAAACCTGTTTGTAACGAAGGAACGGTTATTGAAAAAGGAAATGCAATGTATGAGTTGCAGATTGATAAAGGAAAAAGTTATACTGTCCAATATGAATTATAACCACAGCGTACACAAAGGTATGCACAAAGAACACGGA
>JAACZX010000438.1 GCA_009996555.1 Chitinophagaceae bacterium
ACAGGTGCAAGGGTATGTGGCCCGAATGTTTTTTTCAACTGCAGATCAGAAAACGCAAAAGCAGATATTGGTCCGCACCACCGCTGGGCAACAGGAACATTGTTCGACAATATTGTTACCGATGGAGAATTAAATATCCAGGATCGTGGCAATTGGGGAACAGGACATGGGTGGGCTGGTGCCACACAAATTGTCTGGAATTGTACGGTTGGAAAAGCAGCTGTGCAAAACCCGTGGACTTCAGCAAAAAATTATGTAATAGGAATGAAGGGTAACAAATACAACGGCCGCTTAAACGGTAGACCTGACGCAGAATGGGAGGGTCACAACCGGGAAGGGTTAACACCAGCTTCGTTGTACATGGCACAGTTAAAAGCTGCGCAACAAAACAAATAACATCAACAGTAAAATATGAAGTATAAACTGATCATTGCTGTCATGCTCTTTTTTTATGCAGGTGAAACAGTACAGTCGCAAAGCAAAAAACAATTGTTTGCAGATGCTGAAAAGCAACTGGAACTGATGTACGGTGAAGCCATTGCCAACAGGCAGGAGCGGAAAATTTTTCCACGCACATTGGAACATGATTCAATACGCTTGGTCGTATCAAATGACTGGACAAGTGGATTTTTTCCCGGCATGCTTTGGATGATGTATGAATACACAAAGAAACCGGAATGGCTTACAAAAGCGGAAGAGTTTACTGCCTTAATGGAGCGTGAGCCAAAGAACCGTAACTCACATGATGTGGGCTTTAAAGTGTACAACAGTTATGGCAACGCATACAGGCTCACACAAAATGAAGAATAGAAACAACCGGTGTTGCAGGGAGCTGCAACATTAGTTACAAGATTTAATCCAACAGTTGGTTGCATCCGGTCATGGGATTTTGGTAAGTGGCAATATCCTGTGATCATTGACAATATGATGAACCTTGAATTATTATTCGCAGCAACAAGGTTAAGCGGCGATTCAACATATTATAAGATCGCTGTATCGCATGCAAATACTACGTTGAAAAATCATTTCAGAAACGATCACAGTTCGTTTCACGTAATGGATTACGATACCATTACCGGCAAGGCAATTGCAGGCAGCACACACCAGGGTTATGCCGATGCATCAGCATGGGCAAGGGGGCAGGCATGGGCGCTCTATGGTTATACCATGTGTTACAGGGAAACAAAAGATCCGGCCTATTTAAAGCAGGCAGAAAATGTTGCTGCATTTTTAATGAACCATCCGGCATTGCCAGCTGATAAAATTCCTTACTGGGATTTTAATTTGCCAACAACAAACGGCGAACCACGGGATGCATCAGCAGCAGCTATTATTGCATCTGCATTGTATGAATTAAAAAATTATTCAACCAGCAAAAAACAGTACGTGGTTTTTGCTGATAAGATCATGAACAGTCTTGCAAAAAAATACCGTGCAGCAGCAGGTACAGCAAAAGGATATATTCTGTTGCACAGCACTGGCCATAAACCTGTTAATGGAGAAATAGATGTGCCGCTCATTTATGCTGATTATTATTTCATCGAGGCCTTGTTACGCAAATAAAATAAATGGGAAATGTGATCATATAAAAACAGGGAGCATTTGCTCCCTGTTTTTATATGATATTTTACAAAGTCAATAGCAAAAGAAAAATGCTGTTGACTCTTATGATAATGTAAGCTTACAACGCAACATTAAACACGTACTGACCCACGAAAGCCTCTGGCTGCAAAATAAGACTCTGCACCATTT
>JAACZX010000783.1 GCA_009996555.1 Chitinophagaceae bacterium
ATGCCGGTGAAAGTGATCAAACGTGACGGTTTGTGGCAGGTTGATTTCAATTATACATTTACCGGAAACCTTTAAAGAAAGCCGATTGCCGTCAGCAATTAGCGATAGTCATTTCATACGATCAACTATCGGCTTAACTAACTACTTACCACAATGCTGAAAAATATTTTACTTGTTGGCTTAGGTGGTGCTGCAGGCAGCATGTTACGGTATTTGTTTTCGGTTTGGTTTAAACATTCATCGTTTCCCATTGCCACTTTTCTTGTAAACATCATTGGCAGTTTTATTATTGGTGCTGTGTTTGCTTTTGCCTTAAAAAGCGAAGCCTTTGCAAACAACTGGCGGCTGTTCCTGGCTGCAGGTATTTGCGGCGGCTTTACCACTTTCTCTGCTTTTTCATTAGAGAGTTTAGCCATGCTGCAGCAACAGCGTATTGGCATGTTTTGCCTGTATATGTTTGGCAGTTTACTTCTTGGGCTCACAGCTACATGGTTAGGATACACAGTTATAAAATAAGTTCTGCTGCAGGTAGATTAATCAATAGCTTTAAGCAATCCATTGATTAAAAAAATGACAAAACAAATCCTGCTTCTATTTGCAATCATTCTTTTTCATTCAGAGGTATTAACCGCTCAATTAAAAGATCAATTTACAAAAGCAACCATTCAATTTGCAAACGGAAAAACTGAATCGGTGCTGGTAATGAATAACGAAACAGAAAAACTAAACTATTCTGTTTCAATAAAAGACTCGGAAGATTCAAAATCTGTGCAAAAAATTCCAGCCTCAGAAATACTTTCTCTTGATTTTGCAAATGGAAAAAAGTTCAGGCAGATTTCTTTTGTGCCACATGCATCAGGAGAAACCCTTGTTGTGCTTGGAAAGCTACTTGTTACAGGAAAAATAATGTTATACCATGTTTATTACCGCAATGCAGAATTATTTGTGGCTGAAAAAAACGGACAGATGTACCCCTTGCAAAATGACCAATTAATTCCAGGTCAACCAGAGCTGGTCTATTACAATTTCAAAAATTATCTTAATAAGGCTTTAGAAGATGCTTCGGAACCCATCAGGCAAAAAATTTTCTCCATAGAATGCGAAAAGGATGCTGTAACCAAGATCATTGCTGATTACAATATGTTATATAACAATCCTCCGGTTGAGGTTATAAAATCAACAAAAGAAAATAAAAAATTCCTGATTGTTGGTTTAAGTGGAGGAAAGTCGCCCTCCCTTGATTATGATATTTTTGGATACATCAATTACAGGTTGTACATTCTGGATTTCAGCAGAAGCACATCCATTAATACAGGAATTCATTTTTATAATTATCATTACAAAACAGCAGGTAGTTACAGGTTCGTTAATATCAATCAATCCACTGTAAGCATCCCTGTCTTTGCTCAGCAAAACTTACTCAATAAAGCGGTGCGTCCACATCTTTTTGCAGGCTTCAATGTCAGCTACAACCATGTAAAAACGGACGATCAAAACTATACGCTTCCCAAAGGATTTCAACGCCGTTTTGGCTTTCATATCCTTGCCGGAGCAGGAGTAGACTGGAACATTACACCAAGATTTATAGTAAAAGCAGAAAGCCGATTTGAAAATGTATTTCATGGCTTTTTGGGTGGCGTAGCATTTATTTTGTAATTCTTAGAAAACGCTTCTACCGGTTTTACCCTGCTTTTACAGCCTTCTTTCTTTTGGCTACTTCCTCCAGCCAACACTCTTGTTATTT
>JAACZX010000784.1 GCA_009996555.1 Chitinophagaceae bacterium
TTGTAAATAAGCTCTGTTGGAAAATGTTTAATCAGTTCTTTTTCAACAGCTAACGGAGTTGTAGCCGATTGCTTTACCAAACCAATACGCTTGCTTACACGAAACACATGTGTATCAACAGCCATGTTTGGTTGTTCATCAACCACAGAGGTAATGACATTTGCTGTTTTACGTCCAACACCCGGCAGCTTTACCAACTCATCAACTGTTAACGGCACTTCGCTGTTAAACTCATTCACGAGTTTTTGCGCCATACCAATGAGATGTTTGGTTTTATTGTTGGGATAAGAGATGCTTTTAATGAGTGGAAACAATTCATCGAACGTTGCCTTGCTCATGCTTTCTGCATCAGGATATTTTTCGAAGATAGAAGGCGTGGTGAGGTTCACCCGTTTATCGGTGCATTGTGCACTTAAGATAACGGCAACCAGTAACTGAAAAGGGTTATCGTACAGTAATTCGGTTTCAGCATCGGGTGCATGCACAGAGAAGTAATCAATAACCGATTGGTAACGCTCTTTTGTAGTCATTCGTAATTGGGAATGACGGCGAAATTAGGGAAAGATCGGCTTTTGCCCGGTTACTTTGTAATGAGGTTCTTGTTGGCATATTTCAGCACATTCAAAACCGTTTCTGTTCGGGGGGAAAGGCTAAGTTGCGAAAGCCTTTGAGCGGCTTTTTTTATCACTTCAAACTTTTCTCTCAATGTCCAGTCTTCGGCCAAAGCTTTTTCAATGGCTTCATTTTCTGCTGGGGTCGTTTCTTTATAGAGATATTGTAACAAGTCTTCCGGCGTAAATTTTTGTGTCATAAGCAATCCTTTTTTAGTTGCGTAAAGGGGCTTCTCAGAGGATCTGCTTTTCTAATAAACGCTGTTGGTAAACTTGTATTGTACGGGGAGGGTATTTTTATTCGTCGAAGAGGAAAATGTCCTCATTGTCACGCTTCATATAATATTTTTCACGTGCAAGCCGCTCGTAAGCCGAGGGGTCGTTTTTGCGCTTTTCCAGCTCTGTTTTGGCCGCTTCTATCTTGTCGTTATAATAACTGCTGCTGTTTTTCAGATCGCTCAGCTTTTGATAACGGCCGGCCTGGGTAATAAAATCGTTACGGTCTGCAAATAACATCCACACGGCAAAACCAATAATGGTCAACACATATTTGTTTCGTAAGATGGGAGGTATTTGCAATAACAGTTTCATACAATTTGGTTTAATGTTCAAAGTTTAAAGTTTAAGGTTATATGATAACCTTAAACTTTAAACCTCAAACTATTGAACGGTTACTTACCAAATTTAATCTTTCCGTTTGGATATACGGCGTTTTCGCCCAGCATTTCTTCAATGCGGATGAGCTGGTTGTATTTCGCCATACGGTCGGTACGTGAAGCTGAACCTGTTTTGATCTGTCCGCAATTCAATGCAACGGCGAGATCAGCAATAGTGGTGTCTTCTGTTTCACCGCTTCTGTGACTCATTACAGAAGTATAACCTGCGTTCTGTGCCATTTGCACGGCATTGATGGTTTCGGTAACAGTACCAATCTGGTTTACTTTAATAAGAATGCTGTTGCCAATGTTTTTATCAATACCATCTTTCAAGCGTTTTACGTTTGTTACAAACAGATCATCGCCCACCAGCTGGCATTTGCTGCCAATGCTGTCAGTTAATTTTTTCCAGCCAGCCCAATCATCTTCTGCCATACCATCTTCAATTGAAATGATAGGATATTTGTTTACCCACT
>JAACZX010000439.1 GCA_009996555.1 Chitinophagaceae bacterium
GATCTTGATACAGTGATGCCCGGCCATTTCATCAGTGATGTGGGTGATATGATGCGTACCTATTTATCGCCGGTGAGTGAAGAAGAAAGCGACTTCAGTAAAATTGAAGTGCGTGCCTGTATTTTTGAGGCAATCGTGAAAGGCTATTATAACGAAATGAAAACTGATCTTACCGAAACTGAAAAACAATTGTTCTTTTACAGCGGTAAGTTCATGATCTACATGCAGGCAATCCGTTTCTTAACAGATTATCTGAACGATGATGTGTACTATGGCGCACGTTACGAAAAACATAATTTCATACGGGCAGCAAACCAACTTGTGCTGCTGGAAAAACTCATTGAAAAGGAAAACGAATTGACTCCTTTGATCAACCGGATACTTTCAACCAACGAATAAAAAACTCCCGCATTTGCGGGAGTTTTTTATTTATGCTTTTGCTCCGGTCAGCTTTATTTTCAATACAAGCAGAACAAGTGAAAGAAAACAAAGTACACTTTCAATGATCAACCATTGTGTACCAAATGCGCCAAGTGGCCCTTCAATGGAAATGGTCATTACCCTCGATAAAGCATAACATCCCCAAAGAATGGCTGCAAATACCAATCCTTTTGTGTGGTCTTTAAATGCCAGGTAGAGCAGACTGATGAAGATGGTAAGTCCCACGCCGCCATACACACCACGTATGGAACTGAAGGCGTCGTTATTGGTGAGTTTTACCTGAACAAGATCCATAACTGCTTGCGGACTTTGAAAGGCCATAATGCTAACCATTAAAATGGCAAAGGCAGAGAAGCCGATCAGTGCGGCCGAAGAAATGCGTAAAAGTTTGTGCTGTTTCATGTGTTTTGTTTTTAGAACACAAAAGTCGAAACAGCACAAAACATAGTTGTTGGTGTTTGCCAAGATTTTCGGTTGCTGTCACTTTAGTTCTTATGCAGCTTTCTGGCTTGCCTGAAGCTGCAGGAACAAATCGGTCTGCACTTGATCAGAAGGCTGCATTTGAAGAGAAGTGAGGCAGGCGAGCGCCTGCCAGAATGAATAAGGCTGGTGCATACAACCATTGTAAGTATAACAGTTGCTGCATTTGTTCTGGCTGCAATCCTGTTCAGCATTATTGCTGAAGTAAGGTTGTTTCTCGTTCATAATTGAAAGGTTAGATGATAAGGTTTTAATAATAAGGTTTATGCCTGCAAACGTAAGCTGCTGTTTTTCTTCATGAAAGTTTGTTGATCATGAACTGCAAAAACTGTTGAATGAATTGCAGCTGTTAAATGAGTAACAGCATGCTACAAGAGCAATGCTTGCGCTGCAAACATTTCAACCGCTGAAAAACGCAATTCATGCATAAGCTGCTGTCAGCTGTAAATGTTGCTGTGCAACTTTGTATCCATAAAACCTTATCATCATGAAGCGATTTAAAAAAATTGCAAAATGGACAGGCGTCATCCTGCTGTTCATTATTGTTTCTGTTTCTGCCTTAACAGCTTCACGGCAGAATCTTGCGTACGAAGCACCTTACCCCGACATTAAAGCCAGTACCGATAGCGCTGTAATTGCCCGTGGCAAACATGTGGTGTATAGTATGGCGCATTGTGCCGATTGCCATAGTAACCAGAACACCGATTCATTGGCGCAGCTTGGTATTGAGCCTGAATTAAGCGGCGGCCGCAAATTTGAATTTGGCCCGGGTAAATTTTACAGCCGAAACATTACATCAGATAAAGAAACAG
>JAACZX010000052.1 GCA_009996555.1 Chitinophagaceae bacterium
TTCATTTGAATTTGCATGGCGTATTCCACGTCTTGATCTTAAAAAAATTGATCAATACTACCTTCCCGAATTTGTTAACCGTTTTTTTGATACCATCAATCTTGAAAAAAGTCTCAGCCGTTTATTACTCGATATTCCCGCAGCATTGATACAGGTACTATTTGGTTTGATCTTGTTATCGCTCTATGCCAATGTGTTTATTGTTTTCAGCTTGCTGGTTTTATTGATCCTGTTTTTAATTATCCGTATAACATACGCCAGGGGGCTTTCCACCAGTCTCGATGAAAGCGAATACAAATATGAAGTGGCCGGATGGCTCGAAGAAATTGCACGTGTATTAAAATCATTTCAGTTTTCACGTGGATCATCGTTGCCGGTAGATAAAACGGATACACTGGTTACAAAGTATCTGCATGCACGCACCAGTCATTTTCGTGTGTTACTGCTGCAGTACTGGTCGTTGATCGGTTTTAAAATTCTTATTACAGCAGGGATGTTAATTGTGGGAGCAGTGCTGCTTGTAAGCAATGAGATCAACGTGGGTCAATTTGCTGCTGCTGAAATTGTGATATTGCTTGTATTGGCTTCAGTAGAAAAACTCATCCGCAGTTTGGATAAGATCTATGATATTTTAACCGCTGTTGAAAAATTAGGAAAGGTAATTGATAAGCCGCTTGAACCGGAAGGTACATTGGGTCTTGATGCAGCTGCAGGCGGAGTGGCTGTTTCGGTAAACGATCTCAGCTTCAGCTATAATGATCAACGGCCCATTCTTCACCAGCTGTCATTAACTATTGACGCAGGAGAAAAAGTTTGTATCAAAGGTGGCGAAGGTTCAGGAAAATCAACCGTGCTGAAATTGCTCACCGGTGCTTATTCTGATTTCGAGGGAAATATCCTGCTCAATGAAATACCGATCGGTAATTATAATCCTGCGTTGTTACGTTCTGAAACGGGTATCCTGTTTAATCAGCAGGAAATTTTTCAAGGCAGTTTGTATGAAAACATTACGCTTGGCGATACGAATATCACGCCTTCACAAATCAATGCGCTGGCAGCAAAGTTGGGCATCAGCGAATTTATTGCATCACTCAAAAAAGGATTTGATACAAAAATTGACGCAACGGGAAATCGCTTGTCCAGTGCCGTTATTCGAAAAGTGCTCTTGTTAAGGGCATTGGTATCAAGTCCAAAATTATTATTGCTGGAAGAGCCATGGCTGGGATTGGATCTTGAATGTCGCCGGAAAATAGAACAATACCTGTTTTATGAAATCCCTGCAACAACTGTTGTGGTCATTACCAACGATGATTCTTTTGCAAAAAAATGCAACCGCATATTTTATATGCACAATGGAAAAGTGGTACGGGAAGAACAACCTCATTCATAACATTAAGCACGAGCCATGTCGTTCCAAATTCTTACACCCGATATACAGCAGAAAGCAGGAAAGCAACTGCAATCGTTCAATGAAATTTACCGGCAGCACAAGAGCAGCCGCATTCGTAAATACTTCTATTTTATTATCGGCATTGTGATTGTGATCTTGTTTTTGCCATGGACTCAAAACATCCGTAGTAATGGCACTGTTACCACACTTCGCCAGGAGCAGCGGCCGCAACAGGTGAACAATATCATTGGTGGGCGTATTGTAAAATGGTGGGTAAAAGAAGGCGACTTTGTAAAACAGGGCGATACGATTGTACAGTTGGCAGAGATCAAAGATGATTACCTCGACCCCAATCTCTTACAGCGTACTGAACAGCAACTAAGCGCTGAACAAATGACCATTGATTATTACGAAGGGAAAGTTGTAACTACTGATCAGCAAATTGCAGCACTGGAAAATGAACGGGAATTAAAGCTTGGTTCGATTGATAACAAACTGATTCAAACAAAACGGAAAGTGCAGAGTGATAGTATGAAAGTGAATGCTGCTATCAATGAAATGACGGTAGCCGATCGTCAGTTAGAAGGTGCAACAAAAATGTATGAGCAGGGTGTAATTCCATTAACTGAATTTGAACGACGTAAAGTGTTGCACCAAAATGTAAATGCAAAAATGATTGGTGCACAAAACGATTTCAACAACAGCAAACAGGATCTGCTGATTCTTCATTTGGAACGGAGTGCAGCTATTCAGGAATATGCAGAAAAAATTGCAAAAGCATCAGGTGATCGTTTTCAATCACAATCACAAATTTCAACAGGCCAGGGAAAAGTAGCGAAGCTGCAAAATCAATATGATAACTACAGGATAAGAAACGGGCAATACTTTGTGTTGGCACCACAGGATGGGCAGGTGATCAAAGCAATGAAAGCCGGAATCAATGAAATGCTGAAGGAAGGCGATATGATCGTTGAAATTGTACCGAAGCAATATCAACTGGCTGTTGAAGTGTGGGTGAAACCAATGGATCTGCAGTTGCTCACCATCGGACAAAAAACACGGTTTATGTTTGATGGGTTTCCTGCAATTGTTTTCAGCGGATGGCCACAGGCATCGTATGGAACCTATGGTGGTGAAATTGTTGCCATTGAATCGAATCTCAGCAGCAACGGTATGTTTCGTGTGCTTGTTGCAGAAGATAAAAACGACCGTCCATGGCCAACGAATATGAAACTCGGAACAGGTGCCGTGAATTTTACTTTGCTGAAAGATGTATCGGTGTGGTATGAATTGTGGCGGCAGATCAATGGTTTCCCGCCGGATTATTATCGTCCGCAAACAACTGCAAACGGAAAAGAGGAAAAAGAAAAAAATAAGTGATAACAAACGGCCAACATACGTGATGAAGAAAGGAATTTTGAGTTTATTGATTTTGTGTTTGTCAGCATGCAAGGCATTGCATGCCCAGGATACATTGCGTGTGCTGGCAGAAGATGAATTTATTGCGATCGTAAAACAACATCACCCTGTTGCAAAACAAGCAGGCTTATTGGTTGATGCTGCAAGGGCTCAACTGCTTTCCATCAGGGGAAATTTTGATCCTGTTATTTTTTTGAATAATAATCAGAAAACGTTTGATGGGAAAAACTATTACAATTATACCAATGCAGAGCTGGGTGTTCCTACATGGTTTGGAGTGGAGCTGTATGCAGGACTTGAAAATAATTTCGGTGATTTCATTAATCCGGAAGTATCGGCCAGCCGTTCAAGTTATGCCGGCATCAGCTTGCCATTGTTAAAAGATCTGGTGCTGGATAAACGCCGTGCTGCATTACAACAGGGCAAACTGTTTACACAGCAATCGGAATTTGAACGGCGTACTGTTATCAACGATCTGTTATTTGATGCATACAAAGCGTATTGGAGCTGGGCAAGAGATTATCAATTGCTGATGGTGCTTGATACAACGATCTTTTTGAATGAAGCGAGATATGAGCTGGTGCGTATATCTTTTCAGCAGGGCGACCGTGCAGCGGTTGATACCACCGAAGCACTTGCACAGTTGCAGAACTTTCAGCAACAACGTGAAGAAGCATGGTTGAAATTCAGAAAGTCAACGTTGGAGCTGTCAACGTTTTTATGGTTGGGAAACAAACCGGTTTATTTAAATGAACTTGTGATACCTGATACCGTATGGAGTGCACAATCATTTACAAATTTTAAAGTTGATCAACTCAGTAACTGGCTCACACAAACGGTGACCAATCATCCAAAGCTGCAACAGATCGATTTTAAATTGCAATCATTGGAAGTGGAACGCAGACTGAAGTTCCAGAATCTGTTGCCCAAGCTTGATCTGAAATATAATTTTTTGCAGAAAGGTTATAATGTGGCCAATTCGTTTAATGCTAATTTCTTTGAGAATAATTACAAGTTTGGGTTGAATGCTGTTATTCCGATTCCGAACCGGAGTGGCATTGGTGATTACCGTGCTGCACGAATTAAAATTAAAGCAACTGAACTTGACCGGAGCTTTACAGAACTGAACCTGGAGAACAAAGTTCGTTTTCAGTACAACGAAGTGCTGAACCTGCAAAAGCAGATCAGCATTTACGAAAATGCGTATCGTAATTATGTACGATTGTTTGAAGCGGAGCAACTAAAATTTTCATTGGGCGAAACAACCTTGTTCTTACTCAACTCACGTGAAACAAAAGTGCTGGAAGCAAAACAGAAATTACTTGAACTGAAAGTGAAATTCTATCAATCATTTGCAGCATTGAACTGGAGTGCGGGTGGTTTGCAGTAGCATGATTCTTAGGATAGCGCAAGCGTTCCGCTTGTGCTTACGCATTCAACAATGATTTGAGATAGGTTGTCAACAGGCACAAGCGAGACGCTTTGCGAAACAGTGCGCAGGCTTATTACTCTGCGTTTGCCTCTGCATCTCTCTTCTCTGTGTTGGTGCATTTATTTCTTTATCTCCTCAAAATATTTCATCACAGCTTCTTCAGTTTGTTGTTGAAGAACTGTAGCAGCTGTAAATAAGTCGTTACGTAATAACCGGTAGAGCTGAACAGACTGTTCCAATGCTGCAAGTAGTGATGCTTTGTTATTTGTTGCCAGTGTTTGTTGCAGTTGTTGAAAATCTTCTTCAGCAATTGTTGTTTCCACTTTACGAACACCTCTTGGCAGGTTGTTGTTCTTAATGTGCAGTAATGGTCCAAACACAATCATACGTAAGAAAGCAAGAAAATCATGCGCTTCCATATATTCGCCACGACCGATCTTCAGCAATGCATAATGCACCCATGTCCAGAAACGATCCTCGACCCATTGATGATCGGGGTGGGGGAATTGGTAAGAAGTAGAATCAATGATCTGCTGCAGACTTCCGTCCCTGTCAAATAATAGAAACGGATTTTCCACTCTTGTTTTCAGTTCATCGGCTGTAATGAATTTAATATCGACATGCAACAGCGGCGCATCATATAAACAGATGAGTAAACGTGGTTCACCCACGTGCTCGCCGGTGAATGCATTCAATAGTTTGCCGAACTTGTTTGCATAGGCCAACATCTGTTCTTTATTGCCGCCCACTTTTTCTTTTGTGATGAGGACAAGATCAAGATCAGAAAATTCATCCAGCTCCTGTGTGAGCCAGGAACCTGCGACTGCTAATCCAAGTATAGAAGCGTCATCTTCTGCAATGATGGCTGCATGTGCAGCAAAAGCTTGTTGAAACATAGGTGATAATTGAGGTATGAAGATAAATGAAAAGGTAGTATCCTTATATGAGCACGCCCCGTCTGACGTCCTCGTCTGACGGATGCAATAGGGTTATCAAAACTTATTTGAAATAATAAGTATCTGGCACAAGCGGAGGATTGCGCCGGATTTTGAGTTATGTGACAAATACAAATTAATCTTTTGCAAGTTTATCAAGTAATTCATCAGTTAAAACTCGTTCCTTCACAATTGTCCAACCACTTTTTGAATTTGGAACCCCATTTCTGCAATAACCAGCTCTAGCTTCAAAGTCAAAGACAGCATGGTAATAATTATTAATTGACAAAAATGCTTTCAACAAATCCTCTGTCCACAATATTTTAATGATCGATGGTTTGTTCTTATCAATAATATCTGCAACGTTGTAAATATGAAGCGAATCTAGAATTGTCAAATCTTTATTTCTATTTACCGCATAAAAATAGCCAGTTGTTCCATCGTCTTCAAATACTACTGTGTTGTTATTTTCAGCTACGCTGTCAATAAAAGTATTCTGTCCAACAAGAAAGGTCTGTTCTTCGTAAATCAATAAAGTACGTTTCTCTTTCATTACTATGAGCGCTTTTTTAGCAAAGCAAATTTCCCTAAATTAGTTTTTCCCAAACCCCTTCTTAAAAAACAACAAATGATAATCAACCGCACTCCCCCAATAAGCACCATTATGTACACCGGGGCGTTCGGTATAATCATGATCAATTTTTAAGTTCATGAGTTTCTGATGCAGGTTACGATTCACCTCTAAAAAGAAATCGCCCAAGCCACAATCAATGATGAGATTCAGTTCACGGTTCTTCAACGCATCAACTTGGGTGATGACTGTATGAGTATCCCAGTTCTCTTTGTTTGTATTGATGTCGCCCAGTACCTGCCTAATCTGCCACTTGTCAGGAAAAGGACGAATATCCACGCCGCCAGCCATTGAACCCGCTTGTGAGTAAACTTCTTTGTTACGCACTGCCAGATAAAGTGCACCATGTCCGCCCATGCTCAAACCGGTAATGGCTCTTCCTTTTTTATCAGCAATGGTTTTGTAGTGGGTGTCGATATAACTTACCAGCTCTTTGCTTACAAAAGTTTCATACTTCATCTTCGGATCAATGGGGCTATCGTAGTACCAACTGTAGAAACCACCATCAGCACAAACGATCATCAATTGCAATTCATCGGCTTTTTGTGCAAGCTGCGGCGCTTCTTTTATCCAGCTTGCATAATTGCCGCTGTACCCGTGCAAGAGATATACAACAGGAAATCGTTCTTTACTTTTTTTGTAATTCTTTGGTGTAATCACTACGCACTTAATTTCTTTCTGCATGCTGTTGCTGAACACAGTTACTGTATCAACTTTGGCGGCTAAGAGATGGAAAGAGAGAAAGAGAAAAAAGAGGAGAGAGGCAAGTTGTTTCATGTTTTGAAGATACTACCTGAAACGGAAACGTAATGATGGATAATTTGATTTTTTATCACAGTGTGCAGAAAGTAAAGAAACACAAAGGGCACAGAGAATTCTCCGTGCCCTTTGTATTTCCACAGTAATCTCTGTGGTAACAGTATTAATTCTTTTTCTCTGCTCTTTGCATTGAATTGCCACCTGTGCTTGCACCACGTGCCGGGCCACCGCCCTGGCGGAACAGGTTAAACTTCGATGGCATTTCTTTTACAGGCCACAAGTTATTGCTTTCATCAATATCGGCTGTTTCACGCATGGGGTCAATACGGATGGCTGCTACTTCTTTATCCTTGATGAACACTTTGCTGAACTTTTGTTCATTAAGTTTCCAAACACTCACCGGTACACGATCAACTTCTTTGCTGCCGTCTTTGAATGTCCATTCAACAATTACCGGCATTACCATACCGCCTTTATTGGTAAAGCTCAGCTCATAGAAATTCTTATTCACCCATTTGCTTTTATTTTCATTGTCAATGGGAATAGCTGCTTCACGTTGCTGCAGTATAAATTTATTATCAGCATCGGGGTTAAAGTAATAATAATCACGCAGGCTTGTATCTGCATCAGTTGCATACACAATGCTCTTGTCTTCTTTGTTACGGATCTTATGCACTGCATCAAATTGTTTTTGCTGGAATGCTGCTGCATTCGATGCATCATTCATTTTAAACCAACGCACACTGTCGAGTGAAATATCAACAGGCTCCGTACCATAATACCAACCTCTCCAGAACCAGTCAAGATCAACAGCACTTGCATCTTCCATGGTGCGGAACAGATCAGCTGGCGTTGGATGTTTAAACGCCCAGCGGCGTGCATATTCACGGAACGCATAATCAAACAACTCACGACCCATTACTGTTTCACGTAAAATGTTTAAACCTGTTGCTGCTTTTGCATAAGCATTTGCACCAACCTGTGTAACGTTATCACCCATGGTCATAATTGGTTCCAGTTGATCTTTCGGCAACTTCATATAATCAGTGATCAAATGTGCAGGACCACGACGTGAAGGATAGTTGTTATCAAATTCACCTTCCGTTAAAAATTGTGTGAATGTATTCAACCCTTCATCCATCCACCAGTATTGTCTTTCATCGCTGTTAACGATCATGGGGAAGAAGTTATGACCCACCTCATGAATGATTACGCCGATCATTCCATATTTGGTTGCTTCGCTATAAGTGCCGTCTTTTTCTGTACGGCCATAGTTGAATGAGATCATGGGATATTCCATACCCTGTGATGCTTCAACAGAAATAGCAACGGGGTAAGGATAAGGAATGGTGTGTTTGCTGTAGATCTTTAGCGTGTGTGCAGTAACCTTGGTTGAATACTTACGGTACAGTGCATACGCTTCTTTGGGATAATAGCTCATGCTCATGATCTTCTTGCCTTCCACATACGTTGGCATAGCATCCCAGATAAACTTGCGGCTGGCACCCCATGCAAAGTCACGAACGTTTTCAGCAGAATAGATCCATGTTTTTTTATCGGTAGACCTGTCTTTTTCATTTGCTTTCGCTTCATCCAGTGTAACCACCTCCACTACATCTTTTGCAGTTTGTGCCTGCTTCCAGCGTTGCTGTTGTGCAGGTGTAAGCAATTGATTATAGTTCTGGCATTCGCCTGTTGCTGCTACAACAAAATCGCCGGGCACTGTCATTTTCACTTTAAAGTTGCCAAACGTTAATGCAAACTCAGCACCACCGCTGAACTGTGTGTTCTGCCATCCCTGAAAATCACTATACACAGCCATACGTGGATAGAACTGGCTCATGGTGAACACCGCATTTCCATCTTCAGGAAACAGTTCGTAACCACCACGGCTGCCCCACACACCACGATCAGGGATTTTATAATTCCAGTCGATCTTTAAAATAAATTTTTGCCCGGGTTTCAATGCAGTTGGCAAATCAACACGCATCATGGTTTGGTTGATGGTGTACTTCAATGCATTACCTGCAGCATCAGTAAGCCTGGTGATCTTAACACCAAGATCATTTTCTTTTGCCACACGCCATTTTTCAATGTTCACCAGTTGGGCATTGCTCATGGTTGCATCCATACGGTTGCGGCCGTTACGCAGGTAATCATGATCGGGATGGTGAATATTACCATCGATCTGTAGCCACAGGTACGTCAACTGATCAGGAGAGTTGTTGAAATACGTAATGGTTTCGGTACCGGTTAAACGCAGATTGGCTTCATCCAGTTCAACACTGATGTCGTAGTCGGCTCTTTGTTGCCAATACTTGGGACCGGGAGCACCACTTGCAGTTCGGTATTCATTGGGGCTTTGCAGGAGATAACCCAACTGTTCAAAGCGGTTGCCGTGATTACTGCCGGGGTTACTCTGGGGGGGTTGTGCGAAGCTTACAACGGCAAGCAATAAACAACCAATTAAAAAACGAGTATGCATAGTTCAGATTTTTTCTGCTTTTATAACGGTAGGCGTTCAAGCGCCATAATCAATGAAATACCAAAAATTCCTCCACTCACAAATACTGTCCAGTCATGTTGTTTCACACTCAGGAGGCGCACAAAGATGAAGGAAATCAATAAAACAGCAAGCACAATCAAAATTTGTCCAAGTTCTAATCCAATATTAAAGGCCAGTAATTGGGTAAGGATGTTTTCTGCTTTGCCCATCATACTTTTGAGGTAATTGCTGAAGCCCATGCCATGAATAAGCCCGAAAACCAGGGCGGAAGCATAACGAAGCTTTACCTGTTTTGGTTGCTGGCTGTTACGTACAAGGTTTTCGATGGCCGTAAGCATAATGGTAACGGGTATCAAAAACTCGATCCATGTGCTGGAGATCAGTATTTTATCAAAAACGCTGAGAGCTAAGGTTACACTATGCCCAATGGTAAATGCCGTAATGAGCACAAGCACTTTTTTCCAGTCTTTGAGAAAATAGGGGAGACAGAGCGCCATTACAAACAGGATATGATCGTAGCCTTTCCAGTCGGTAATATGATAAAAACCTTCCCTTAAATAAAACCCAAAATCTCCCATTTTCCAGCGCAAGTGGTTGAACTCGGAAAATAAAGCAGAAGTTTGTAACCTTGAAATTTAATATGAAGATGGTGGCAGTATTATATAAGCGGCTCGTTGGACGAAAGCCGGTAGTGGATAGTGGTGAGTCGTTAGTAGGAGCCGAAGCTTTAGCGGTTAGTCGTCTGTCGTCTACGGTCTGTCGTCTATTCTTACTATCAACTATCGGCTTATGGCTAATGGCTTTTTCGCTTCATCCTTACTATATGAGCGTAACGGAAATGGAGTATAAGCCTGCTGAAAAA
>JAACZX010000785.1 GCA_009996555.1 Chitinophagaceae bacterium
GGAAAAATCACCTCTCAGATTTGTTGTGTCTCGTTGTTCGGGAAAGTCAATTGAGAATATCGTTGAAATTAAATATGAACTGTCATAACAGGATATTGCCCCTGTTGGCTCATAGTTCCCTAAATAGATTTTACCATTTATTGTGTCAGAATAAACCAAATTCAGTTGTTTGATTATATCCATGTCTTTAGTAGGTTGTGTCAACCCATGAGAGCAAATTGTCAGTAGTATGATGAATAGGGAAAGTCTGCTCATAATTTGGCACTTAACACTAAATTATGCGCCACTCCCCATAAAACAAAATTTATCAAACGTTTGGTTTTCAATATCAGCTTTGTCGCCTTTTTCTATTGTTACAAAACAAAAGGTGACATTCTTGCTTTTCTTTTTCTTCTTTCCCTCTTTCAACCTCTTAGTCCTATATCACCTTGCCCTTCCATTTTCCGCTCTTCAAATAATTAAAGGCCATTATAAAAATTACACTCCAGTAAATTAATTCCGATGCCCATGCCCAAAGCAGGCTGAGTTTATACACTTCCAGCACCATAAAGATGTATATAAGATAAGCAACAATGGTCACTGCTTCAATGATGAGGTTCATACGTGTATTGCCTGTGCCGGTTACTGCATTCAGCCACACAACAGAAACAGACATGAGTAACATACCTGTTGTTACAATCCGCAGCACCGGCACAGCTGCGTCAACAAATTCTTTTGATAAACGAAAGACCGATAACAACTCCTGTGCAAACACATTGAACAGGATAAACATGACAACAGCCGATCCAAAACTCAGCTTCATGATCCGGTAAATGAGTTTCAGTACATCATGGCTTCGTCCCTGGCCAATAATATTACTCACCATGGCATTGGTGGTGGACGCAAAGGCCCAGATGAACACACCTGATAACGCAAAAATATTTCGCATCACATTTGATACGGCCAGCGCACGTTCAGAGTTTCCACCATACAAGTAAAGACCGTTGCGTTCTATCAAAATATAAAACACCAGCCAGCTGATGAGGCTGATGGAAAACTGGCCGATCAGCGGTGCCGATACATTCAGGATAAGCCTGGTGCGTTCTTTACTGTAACGGAGGTAATTGAACAAATGAAAACGCAGGTGCAGTTTCCTGATAAAAATGAACAGGAAAACAACACTCATACCAATAAACTCTGCAAGTACCGATGCATAAGCTGCACCATTGAAACCAAGCTGGGGTAAACCAAAATGACCGTTGATCAATCCATAATCGAAAAAAATATTGGCACCGGCTTCAAACAAAGTGCCGATCATGAGGTAACGGCTGTTGTTCGTTCCCACCAAAAATGCATTGCCCATCTGGAACAGGTAAAGAAAAGGCAAACCCCATACACGGATCTTTAAAAATTCAACAGCGCTTTGATCAACTTTCTGCGATTGGATAACATGGTTAAAAATAACAGGCGCCAGCAAATAGGTGAGCAGAATACCAATGGCTGCAAATATGAAAGCAATGCGCACACCCTGCGAAAATAATTTCCCGATTTCATCCAGCCTGTTTTCACCAGCCCTGCGGGCTATGAGCGATTGCAGTGCATTGTTCAGTCCGTTGCCCACTACTGCCACCACTAAAAAATACACACCGGTAATACCTGCTGTGCCCAGTGCCGCTTCACCAAGTCCGCTCAGGAAATAATTATTGGCAGTAAAATTGAGGAAAGGTACAAGCAGCGAAAGGCTGATGGGCAGC
>JAACZX010000786.1 GCA_009996555.1 Chitinophagaceae bacterium
TTAACTGACGTAGCTTACATTGTTGATTTTGAAAAGAACATTGAGTTTATGTTGAGCGCAACGGTGTATTGCAACAGCGATGGCATCCTAAATGATAACAAGTATGATTATGATGCTGTGGGACTACCTTTCCTTGAAAATCTTGGCAAGGTTATTTATGAAGAAGAAGTAAAACGAAAACGTAAATACCAGCCCGATCTGTCACGCTTTAAAGTGCAATACGATAAACAGAGACCTTGAGAATATGATACGACGAATAATGAAAAACAAATTTGAACTGCTTTTCACTTTTTGCACAGCAGGCATGTTGTTATTTATCCCGGCTTGTAAAAAAGATGTGGTACCGGGTGTTATTAATGAAATGTTGGTGGTGAATGCATCGCCCAATGCAGGGCAACTGGAACTGTTGCAAAACCTTCGCCAGGTTGGTTCATTCAATTATCTTACCGGTACAACCATTACTTCTCCTGCATATCTTTCAGTAGACAGTGGTTTTAATAATTTCAGGATACGGCAGGCAGGAGTAGAGAAGAGTAATTTCTTTTTTAATAACAGCAGCAACAAAACATCGCTTTGGCTGTACGATTCGGTTTCAACATTGAAGTATGTTTTACTGAGCGATAAAGTTGATACTCCGGGCAGGGCTTATGCTAAAATACGCTACCTGTTTCTGTCGCCGGATATGGATACACTCAACATCCGCCGTAACAATGCTGATTCAATTGTAAAGAATGCCTATTATTTTTCTACACAGAAGATAGCAACTGAAGTTGCAGTATTTGTTGCAATTGATACCGGCAATGTAACACTCAGCATGGAGCCGATCCATGGCACAACTTCTATCCGCACCCGGCAATTCCGTTTTGAAAGTAACGGCATTTACAGTTTTGTAGTGAAAGGTTATCAGCAACGTGCAGGTGCCGATTCATTATCTCTTTCCATTATCAAACATAACTAACAAACAATAGCCGCAGATGCGGTAACTTGCGGCAAACAATCAATTTAATTCAGTAAATAAAATGAAACTTTCTTCCCTGTTAAGCAGGTTCAGTGAACCCGAAACATTGAAAATGGCAAAGCTCGGCCGTGAATTGAGAGCACAAGGAGTTGATGTAATTGATCTTAGTCTTGGCGAACCAGATTTTGATACGCCGGTTCACATTAAGGAAGCGGCAAAAAAAGCAGTGGATGATAACTACAGTCACTATACACCGGTGCCGGGTTATGTTGATGTGCGTGAAGCTGTATGTACTAAACTGAAACGTGATAATAATCTTGATTATAAACCGGAGAACATTGTGTTATCAACCGGTGCAAAACAGAGTTTGGCGAATGTGATCCTTGCAACTGTAGATCATGGCGATGAAGTGATCATTCCTGCTCCTTTTTGGGTTACTTATTCTGAGCTGGTGAAAATTGCCGGTGGTGTACCTGTTATTCTTCCAACAAAAATGGAAAACAAGTACAAAATTTCTGCAGCTGAACTGGAAGCCGCCATTACACCAAAATCAAAAGTATTTCTCTTTTCATCCCCCTGTAACCCTTCAGGTTCTGTTTATAATTATGATGAATTAAAAAGCCTTGCAGATGTATTTGCAAAGCATCCGGAAATCTTCATTATCTCTGATGAAATTTACGAGTACATCAACTTTGTTGGCAAGCACGAAAGCATTGCACAGTTTGCTGCTATTAAAGACCAGGTGATTATTGTAAACGGTTTGAG
>JAACZX010000787.1 GCA_009996555.1 Chitinophagaceae bacterium
ACGGGGCGATTTAGAGTTCAGTAATAATCTTGATGTTTCGCAGGCGCTTGCTGCCAGTATCACTACTTTACCTTTTACCTGGTATTCGTTCAGATCTTCTTTGTTCACATAACTCACACCGGTTGCCAGCCCTTCCTTATTTGTAAGCACTTCACGTGCCATAGCATTGGCAACCACATCTATATTACCTGTTTTAAGTGCAGGATAGATTAATACATTGGTTGAAGAAAAGTCTGCTTTCATTGTGCTGCAGTTGCGGCCGCATTGAGCACAATAAACACAAGCACCTCTTTCAGTTGTGCTTTCTATTTTCTTTGTGAGGATGGATAAGCGTGATGGAATAACACGCACGCCTGCTGTTGTTGCCGCATTGCGTATAAACAGTTCATGTAAACGAGGCTTAGGTGGAGGAAGAAAAAAACCATCAGGATCATTTTCCAAACCTTCGTTGGTACCAAAAATACCAATGAGTTTATCTACACGGTCATAATATGGTTTAATGTCGTCATAACCAATCGGCCAGTCTTCACCTAACCCATCAATACTTCTGCGTTTAAAATCTTTTGGACCAAAGCGTAATGAAATACGACCCCAGTGATTGGTTCTTCCGCCAAGCATACGTGCACGCCACCAATCCCATTGAGTACCTTCTGCTTTTGTATAAGGTTCGCCATCAATTTGCCAGCCGCCATAACAGGCATCAAAATCGCCAAAGGGTCGGTGCTTTGTACTGGCACCTCTGCGCTTACTCTCCCAAGGCTGTTTAAACTGCGTAACATTTTTTACAGGATCATACATAGTGCCCGCCTCAAGCAGACAGACTTTTAATCCTGCTTTACTTAGCTCATACGCAGCCATGCCACCACCTGCGCCTGAACCAACAATAACAACATCATATTCTTTTGGCTGAACTTTTACCTGAAAATCTCCCATGACAATGCAATTGGTTTGAAGGTTCTAAAGGTAATGACTAAATGAAAACAACAAAACGAAATAAAAACACTAAGACAAGCTGGCTAAAAATGATGCGCTTTTTTTGTATGAACGGATTATTTCAATGTTGTAATACTATCTTCTTTATGAATGATACTTTTTTGTTTAGCTGAATAAAATATAAACAAGTGATAGTTTCAAACGTTTGCAATTTTCACTTAAAAAATTAACAGGTTGTGCTATAAAGAAATACCCTAAATTTATTTTTTGCTTCAACCAACCGAAACGTTAAACGATTGTAGAATGAATTCCATTAACCGTAATCAATTATTTATCGGCAGCTGTCTTGCATTGTTAGTTACTTCATTGTCTTTCGGTATCAGGGCCGGTATCCTCAGTAAACTTGGAACAGATTTTAATTTAAATGCCACACAGTTAGGTACCATTGCCGCAACAGCTTTCTGGGGTTTCCCTCTTGCTGTAATTATTGGCGGTATGGTGGTTGATGTGATAGGCATGAAACGATTATTGGAACTTGCTTTTTTCTTTCACCTTGCAGGTATATTACTTACCATTTTTGCAGGAGGTTTCTGGAGCTTATTTATTTCTACATTGCTTATAGGTATTGCAAACGGCACTGTGGAAGCAGCCTGTAACCCGTTAGTTACAACATTGTATCCCGATAAAAAAACAACCAAGCTCAACCATTTTCATTTGTGGTTCCCGGGTGGTATTGTTATTGGCACATTAATCAGTTTCTATTTTTCGAAATTTAACATCGGCTGGCAAA
>JAACZX010000788.1 GCA_009996555.1 Chitinophagaceae bacterium
GAGGATCGCAGTTTTTGAAGACAATAAACACCTGCGCACAACATTGCAGGTGTTGCTGGAATCAGCCGATGGATTTACCTGCACAGGTGTGTATGCCAACTGCAATGATATGTTGAATGTTTTGAATGAAAACCCCTGTGATATTGTGCTGATGGATATTGAAATGCCGGGTTTAAATGGTATTGAAGCTGCAAAATTGATCAGGCAGCATTTTCCGGGTGTGCATGTGCTGATACAAACAGCTTTTTTTGATGACAATTATATTTTCAACGCCATTTGTGCAGGTGCATCGGGTTATATTTTAAAAACCACTTCACCATCTGGTTATATTGATGCGTTGAAAGAAGTGGAAAGTGGCGGCTCACCAATGACACCCGGTATTGCCAGGCGCATGCTTGAATTATTCAGAGTTAACATGCAACCTGCAGTTACTACAGATTACCAGCTTACTCCACGTGAAAAAGAAATTCTGCAAATGCTGGTAAACGGAAAGAGTTATAAAATGATTGCAGCAGAGTTGAACATTGCCACCGATACGGTGAAGTCGCATATCAAAAACATTTACGCTAAACTGCATGTTAACTCTGGTACCGAAGCGGTATCAAAAGCTATTCGTGACAGGATTGTTTAGCAGTTTTTCTCATCAATAATTCAAGGCATATATTTTGGCTTCTTTCCGAAGATAGACCTGTTCTGTCTTTTGGTTTATTTCTATTCCCTCTCCCCCATTTTCGCTATTGATCTGCCGTGGCTGAATAAATAGTTTTGATACTGTAAATACAAAACACAACCATTAATCATGAAAAAACAATACCTGTTCATTGCAACGGTTATAGCTGTATTAGGTGCATGCCAGAAAAAAGAAACTGTTAGCGGGGAACCTGTGAATCTGCGAAAAACCGGATTTCTGTGTACCATCGGTATAAAGTCGAATGAAGTGGCCTTTCCTAACCCGGATACAATTTGTATAGGTTCAAGCTCAAGTGGTACTTCCTATAGCATCCGGGATTATTCACATACTGCAATTGGTAGCTTTATTGTGCGGCCCCGTGATATATGGACGCTTGAAACAACCGGCGATAACAATTGGTATGTACGTAATCATACAGGAAAGTATTTAAGTTTTGAAGATGATCCTTATGCGGTTAATGATGAATACAGCATTGATCTGAATGATGCACCAACGGAGCAAAGTGTTTTTATCCGCAGCCATAACGGTGGACAGAACTTTTACCTTGAATCAAAATACAAAAGAGGTTACTTTCTTATTTCACGTGCCGGTAATGTTTCTCCACCGGATCCCAGCCATAGTTCCATCCGGTTTCAAAAAAAGCAGCAGCTGTGGTTTTTTATGCCTTGATGTTACTGCTTTAGCAAATGGACATTAAAAAGTAAAGTTTCTGCTAACCAGGCAGAAACTTTACTGATAAACCACAAACTCACGAATGAAAACATTTTACCTCATACTTGAAAAATAGCTAACCCTTCCTTCCATATCACATTTTAGGACAAAGTGTTCTTTACCCTTTACTAATTCAATAAAATAATTATCTGCATCTCCAAACTGATGGCCAAATAATATCATATCGGTTTCGTTATTTTCATTATCATCAAAAAGAATGACGGCCTCCTTTTTATAGTCTTTGTATTTGCCATTAATGTAAGCCTGGGCTCGCTGTGGTATTTCTGCAAATGTTTTCTTTGTTACCACTCCAACC
>JAACZX010000789.1 GCA_009996555.1 Chitinophagaceae bacterium
GTTGCAATGTTCAAATTTACGTTGTTCCTGATAAGTAAAAGGTGAAAGAGCCGATTTGGGAGAGGTTTATTACCGGGAACGTTTTCTGCAAACAGCTGTTAGCGGCCGGTTTGGTTTCTCTTCAAAGGCCAACAGCAGCAAAAAAGCCGTGCAGGACTGCACGGCTCTAAACCTTAATCATCAAACTGTTTTATATCTGTTATACAAAACCATAGGTGTTTGACTGACCACCATCAATGGCAATGGTTTGGCCGTTGATGTATGATGCTTCATCGCTCAATAAAAAGTTCACGAGTTTCGCTACTTCTTCCGGAAGGCCCAGTCGTTTTGTTGGGTTGAATTGTGCATATTCTGTTTCTGCTTTCTTGGGATCATCGGGGTTAATCTGACGGAATGCTTCTGCTACCATGGGCGTAAGAATAGCACCCGGTGCAATGGCGTTGGTGAGAATATTATAACGGCCATATTCCAGTGCAGCATTTTTGGTGATACCCGAAACAGCATGTTTACTTGCAACATAAGGTGTTTGGTTCATCACGCCCCTGATACCTCCAACAGAAGCCACGTTAACAATACGTCCATATTCTTGCTTTACCATTACAGGCAGAATGTAACGTAAGCCATAATAAACACCCAGCAGGTTAATGTCAATTACTTTTTTGAAAATGTCAAGATCGTATTCTGTAAGCGATGCCTGTTTTCCTTCAATACCAGCGTTGTTGTAAAAACCATCAATACGTCCATAGTGTTTCAACGTTTCATCTACATAATTTTTCACATCCGTTTCTTTCGAAACGTCTGCAGTAATCGTCAGTACTTTTGCACCTGGTATTTGCTGTTCAATCTGTTTTTTTGCATCGGCCAATGCTTTTTCATTGTAGTCGATGAGTGATAATAACGCACCATTCTTTGCCGCTTCAATTGCTGCTGCCAATCCAAGTCCCATCCCCGCACCGGTGATGAGCACTACTTTGTTGTCCAGTTTTTTCATTGCTTATTCATTTAATCGTTATTGTAAAACCATGCTTTTAAAAGCATGATTGTTTTTACCATACAAAGTTAACAGCAGGTGTAAGGGCAGTCCAATGACATTTGTCAAGTAATAGAGCGATCACACTTGTTAATGCGGCCGCATTAACTAAGTAAATGTTAAAATAGGCATATCTGGCCTGTTGGTTACCGTGGGGTTGCTTGCTTTGGCGGTACTTTTTTGCTATCAGGCTTCGTTGTATCGGGATATTTACTATACCTTTGCCATTCATGTATAGCCATAAGATATACACATTTATCTTTCTCAGCATAACCCCTGCAGGTATCTAATTTCTCCTGCAAGGGGAATCCTTATTTTATTTTTTAAATTTTAAATTCAAACGTTATGAACAACGAATTGAATCCCGTAGTTCTTTGTGAAGAAGATTTTTCCCGTTTAAAACAACTGGTGCCAATAAACGGCTCCGACAAGTCTGAAGAAATGAGTCTTGCTCATGAGCTTTCAAGGGCTATTGTTGTGAAGGATGATGCATTTCCTCCCAATACTATCCGCATTGGCTCAAAAGTGAGTGTGGAGGATATTGAAACCCATAAGCTGCATGAGTTTACGATTGTGATGCCTTCTCTTGCAGATATAAAAAAGAAATTTGTTTCTGTACTATCGCCGATAGCAGCAGCAATCATTGGCTTCAGAGAAGGAGAGGAGGT
>JAACZX010000790.1 GCA_009996555.1 Chitinophagaceae bacterium
GTAGGAATAAGCTGAACTTCCAGCAGTTTCATTAATTCCTGTTTTGTGATTGCCACAGGCGCAATGCTTAATCTGAATGTACCTGCACGTAATGTAATTGTTCCAAGCTCCTGTACAATAACATTACGTTCGTCTGTGGAAATGCCATGTTTAGAACGGGATAATTCTTTTTGCGTGCCCGTATTTAATTGTTCGGAAACGAATGTAAATGAACCTCCGCTTGTAAGTTTCGAAGCAAGATATTTTATAAGCACTTTGTAAGTTCCGGGTGAAGGATCTTCTTTTTTAAACCTCCAGCTCACACTTTGCTGATCTGTTTTCCATCCTTCAAGATAATAACGGTCGGTCTTTCCATCTCCAAAACTGAACCCTTTGCCGTGTTGATCGGCATCAAAAGCCAGAAAACGTTCAATCATTGTATTTCGTGTTATAAAATGTATAGAATCTTTGGGTACTGCAGGCTTGTAATCGAATACAAGCACAGTATTGAGAGAGTCGGGGGCTGTATTTGGTAACGTCAATTGCCAGTCGCCTCCCGGTAAGCGGCTTGCTTTTATTTTAATCCTGTTATTTGCCAACAAATAACCATTGCTGAGATTTGTTTCACCACTCACATACAGTTTTCCATCTTTTGGCCAATGGAACACATGCAGGTAAAGTTTATTATTCTTTTGTGTTGATACACCCCAGCTATGATAAGGTAATGGCCCCCTGCCTGCTCCATAAATACTTTCACCGTTCACCTGCATCCATTTCCCAATACCTTTCAAAATCACTTCATCTTTTGTATCAAAACTTCCATCGCCTTTCGGGCCAATATTCATCAGCAGGTTACCTCCTCTTGCTGCCGCACTTGCCATTAACCGGATAAAATGCCCCACCGATTTATGCGAACTGTCGTACTTATGGTAACCGTAACTTTCATTCGTTGTAGGAATAGCTTCCCAGTCGCCGGTAACCGGATAAAATTCTGCAGGTCTGTCTGCTGTGTTTTTATAATCGCCAAAATTTGCGGCAGCACTTCTCACAAGCCTTCCGTTCACTACTACGTTTGGATCTGTTTCTCTGATGGCTTTAAGAATACGTACATTCTCTGATAATGGCAATTTGTGAGGTGTGTCAAACCACAAAATATCCGGATGATATTTCTGTAACAATTCCTTTATCTGCGGAATAGCTTTTTCATCAACATACTTTTGTGCTTTAGGCAACCATTCAGGATGTGCATCAAACCAGTTTGCACCACCGATCAACTGATCACCACCGGGATTTTTATATTCCCAATCATTCCCCGGTGCATCGGGGTGTTCCCAATCAAAAGCGTGTGAATAATAAAACCCGAATTTCATTCCATGTTTTTTTGCAGCAGCTGCAAGCTCTGCCATCGGATCTCGCTTGAAGGGCGTTTGATCTGTGATATCAAAATCGGATACTGCTGAATTATACAATGCAAACCCATCGTGGTGCTTGGCAGTAACAATAAAATATTTCATACCTGCGTTCTTTGCATGTATGATCCATTCTTCTGCATTAAATTTTACAGGATTGAACTGGTGTGCAAGATCAAGGTATTCACTGCGTGTAATTTTTTCTTTACGCATCAGGTGTTCGGCATAACCACTTACTTTCTTTCCTTTCCATTCTCCACCCGGCAATGAATACACTCCCCAATGAATAAACATACCAAACTTCGCTT
>JAACZX010000440.1 GCA_009996555.1 Chitinophagaceae bacterium
GGAAGATAATATGATCAAAGTCCGTTATGATCAGTACGATCAATTCAACGAACAGTTCGGGCACCTGTATTACAAAACACCCTACTCCTACTACCATCTCAAACTTGAATATCGGTTTGTGGGCGAATGGTTCAAATCGGCACCTTCGTACACCTTACGCAACAGCGGTGTTATGTTTCACTCACAGGATCCGCATACCATGCCGAAAGAACAAGACTGGCCTGTTTCTGTAGAGATGCAGTTTCTTGGCGGGCTTGGCGATGGAAAACCACGCACAACAGGCAATATGTGTTCACCAGGTACAGAAGTGGTACAAAAGGGAAGCATCGTTCCATCGCATTGCATTAACTCATCTTCAAAAACATACGATGGAGAACAATGGGTAAGTGCTGAATTAATTGTATTGGGCGATTCATTGATTACACACATCATTAATGGCGATACGGTATTGCAATACTCCAAACCACAAATCGGTGGCGGCGTTGTCAACCGTTTCGATCCGAAAATAAAACAGGATGGAAAATTGTTAAGCAGCGGTTTTATTGCGTTGCAAAGCGAAGGACAACCGATTGATTTCCGCAATATTTACATCAGGGATCTGTCTGCACAATACCGCAAACAATAACTTATTTTTTCAGGATCAGTTTCACCTCTGTGCCATTTCCCGGTTTGCTGCTGATGGTTACAGATGCGTTGATAGAAGCTGCACGCTCTTTCATAACGGTTAATCCCGGATGAATTGTTATGGCTGCTGCATCGAAACCCACGCCATCGTCTGTTATGCAAAAAGAAAATTCCAGTTCGCTTTCCGAAATAATGATAATGGCATTCGCCGCATTCGAATGATAGATGATGTTGTGCAATGCCTCCTGGCAAACACGAAAAATATCCAGCTGTATCTCTTTGCTGAGTAATGCTTCATTACAAGTGCCGCTTAAAGTGCATTTGATTGAACTGATCAAACTCAGTTCATTGCAATGCCATTTCAATGTTTCTGTTAATCCAAGATCATCCAGCATACCCGGGCTGATGGTAAATGATATCCGCTGAATTGTTTTTATCAGCAATGTTGTAATTGTATTTGCATGATCAAGACGTTCGGCCACCACAGCAGGCAATTCATCTTTCTTCGCTTTTATCCAGTCAATATCAATTTTTAATACAGCAAGCAACTGCGCAAGTTCTTCGTGTAACGAAACAGCAAGATATTTTCTGTCACGTTCAATATTGCCTTTAAAATAGTCCGCCAGGTTTTTTACACGGTTATACTTTGCTTCCACTTCCAGTTCAGCCAGTCGTTTTTCTGTTGCAATGGCAAACACCACTTCACGCTCAGGAAAATAAACAGATGTCCAGTTAAGCCAGATTATTTTCCCGCTTTTGGAAACATACCTGTTCTGAAAATTTACAAGCGGCTTCCCGTCGATGAGTTTTTTCCGCTGTTCCTGTGTAAGCGTCCTGTCTTCCGGATAAATAAAATCAGAGATCGGTCTTGCAAACAGTTCCTGCTCTGTGTATTCAAGCTTGGTAATAACAGATTGATTGACCCTTCGGAAATACCCATCCTTTCCTGCAATGCAAACAAGATCGGGTGTGAGCTCAAAAAAAGGAAGAAGCTCCAATGCGGAAATATCTTTGGGCAAATACATGTGATTCAGAAAGACAATAATACTGCAAATCCTTTCTCAAAAAACG
>JAACZX010000441.1 GCA_009996555.1 Chitinophagaceae bacterium
AATAATTACAGCAATGCAAATAACAACAGCATTGCATCCAACAACAACAATACGCCTACCGGTAACAACAGTGGCAAAACAAACAATAATACTGTTACTGCCAACACAGGTAATAATAACAATACCAACAAGCCTACTGTAAACACCAAGCCCAACAACAATCCGCAAACCAACAATACAGGTAACAGCAACAACAACAACCAGACTTCTTACAGCGGTGGTTCTAACATTGGTTTAAATACAACCAACTACAGTAAAAAACTTGCACTTATTGGTATGGAACGCTACCAATACATCACTGCTTTACGCAACCCAAGAAACGATGCCCGTTCCATGAGTAAAGTGCTTCGTGAAAATGGGTTTGAAGTAATTGAAGTAATTGACGGAGGCAAAGAGCAATTGAAAAATGCCATTAAAGAGTTTGGTTACAAACTTGCATCTTACCAGGTTGGGTTGTTTTATTATTCAGGTCATGGTATTCAGATCGATGACCAGAACTATGTGATTCCTGTTGATGCAAACATCCGTTCAAAAACTGATGTGAAAGATGAATGCCCCTCGGTATCATGGGTGCTGCGTCGTATGGAAGATGCGAATACCAAACTGAATATTGTTATTCTTGATGCCTGCCGTAACAATCCTTTCCAGCGTAGTGCTTTTGGAAGTGAAAACAGCGAAGGTGGTCTTGCTGCCATTCTTCCTCCTGATAATACCATCATTTCATTTGCAACCGATCCAGGTTCTGTGGCAAGTGATGGCGTGGCCGGAACAAATGGTTTGTACACAGGTTCGTTGGTAAAATACATTGCCATGCCTAACCTGCAGATCGAAAACGTATTTAAATTGACAGGTAAAGAAGTAAAAGAAAAATCAGGCGGTAAGCAAAAGCCCTGGTTAAACTCAAACTTCTACGATATTTTCTATTTTAAATAACCGCTTATGCAAGATCTCTCAGCCGATTACTGGAGCAACCGTTACCTGCAACAGCAAACCGGCTGGGATATTGGCTATGGCTCCACTCCTCTTGTTAACTACCTGAAACAGCTGAAGGATAAAACCATTGCCATCCTGATACCCGGCTGCGGCAATGCTTATGAAGCTGAATGGCTGCTGGAGAATGGTTTTACCAATATTACTGTGCTGGATATTTCGCCGGTTCTTACAGCAGCATTGCAGCAAAAATTTGCAGGTAAGCCTGTCAGCATTATCACTGCCAATTTTTTTGATCATGAAACACAGTATGATCTTATTCTTGAACAAACTTTCTTTTGTGCGCTTGATCCATCGCTTCGTTTAAACTATGTACAGCAAATGCAACGCCTGCTGAAACCCGGCGGCAAACTGGTGGGTGTACTGTTTAACCGGGCATTTGAAGGCGGACCTCCGTTTGGCGGTAGTAAAGGGGAATATGAAGCGCTGTTTGCAAATCATCTGCACATAAAAAAAATGGAGTTGTGTACCAACTCCATTCCTCCACGTAAAGACAGTGAATTATTTTTTATAGCTGAGAAAATTTAACCTCTCCCCATTTCACGCAGGTAAGCTACATGCGATGCAATTGCCATGCGCATTTTCGGATACTCAATGTATTCTACATTAAACTCCTGGCAGGTTTGTTTAATGATCTTGCTGATGGCAGGATAATGAATGTGTGAAATTTTAGGAAACAGGTGATGCTCAACCTGGAAGT
>JAACZX010000791.1 GCA_009996555.1 Chitinophagaceae bacterium
GCTTTGTTTTCCTGTTCTTGTGAATAATCGATTTTCACATTAAAGTATTGGTCATTTACATAACCAAGGTCAAATGCCTGGCCTTGTTGTTTTGTCCATGCTACATAATAGAGCGGGTATTTTTCTACCCATCCTTCACGCAGCAGCAGTTCGGTAACTGCAGCACCTGTAACAATATGTTCTGCATGATGTGTATCGCCATCAGGTCCAAAAGTGAGAATGAAATCAGGATTGATTAATGCGATATTTTCTTTTAGGAGTTCAAGAAATTTTTTATGCTCAGCAAAATATTTTCCTACTCCAATTCTTGTATCTAACCGATCGATCCCAAGAAATATGGGTTCTGAAATTCCCATAATTCTGCATGCACATCTTGTTTCTTCTTTACGGATTGCACCCAGCGAATCCCCTGCCGGTATTTTTGTAACTCTTGTACCATCTTTCCCGTCAGTAGCAATCATGAGTTGCACATTGTAACCCATTTCAGCATATTTGATCAACACTTCAGCAATGGCACTTTCATCATCAGGATGAGGAAAAACTGCAAGTACTGTTTTTTTACCGGAAGAAACCTGGGCTATACTTTTACAGCCAATCAACATAATAAACAGAATCAATATCAATCTCATACTTCAGAGTTTAATTATTCAATTGATCAGCACTGTAGTTCGCTTTCATTTTTTAATAGACAACCATTTGCCATAAGTAAGCATACGCCATATCCATTCAAAAGGGCCATAATTAAAATGTTTCAGCCACCATGTACTGTATAGTACTTGTAAAACATAAATACCTATGCCAATCGGAAAGTAAACTGTTGGGCCTATATCACCACCCCATCCAAATCCAACGCCATAAAATAAAATAATACCAATAACAGATTGCATTAAATAGTTCGTTAGTGCCATTCTGCCAACAGAGGCAAGCACCTTCCATTTTGTATTTCCTTCTTTTCTTATCCATTGCAAACAGATGGCAGATACATAAGCAAGACATAAGGGCACTACACTCAAAGCATACAGAACAGTATCAACAAGTCCGATCAATTTTGGTACTGCTTTCTCATCCACTTCAAAAATTGCTGTTGCTATACCTGCCGGTATTCCAATAATGAGCCCCCACTTGCGTAATTTTTTAAATAGTGAAACGTGATCACCGAGATTAAAATGCATCATCTTTCTGCCCGCATAAAAACCAAAGAGAAACATCCCCAACACTTTTGGAATACGATTGGTATTTAACAGATCGGCATAGCGATAAAAAAATCCCGGCTCTATCCATTTTCTCCAATGTGCCCAGCTATCGGTTGATGTATAGATGTATTGCGAAATACTGCTGTCGGCCGGTAAATTATTTTTTATATCAATCTGTGCAGCTTGTTCGTACAATACTTTGCCAGGGCTGAATTGAAACATCACCCGTATCACATCAATAATAATAGGAGAAAGAATTAATGCTATTGCCCAAATAAGAATTGTGCGGTCTTTACAGTTCCTGAACAAAGGCAACAACATGCCAACTAATGCATACAGAAGTAATATATCACCTTCCCAAATCAATAGTAAATGACCGGCTCCAATTAACGCCAGCAACAAAAGCCTCCTATAGAATATTTTTAAAGGATTGACTCCACGTTGTTCATTACGAATAAGGATAACAGAAAAGCCTATGCCGAACAGCAATGAAAAGA
>JAACZX010000792.1 GCA_009996555.1 Chitinophagaceae bacterium
TGCCAATAATGAAATAAGGGCACCTTCCAGCTCACGAATATTGGTGTTGATGTTATATGCAATGTATTTCACTACATCTTTGTGCATGTCGAGCCCGTCGTTCTTCATCTTCTTTTCCAGAATTTCAATACGGGTTTCGTAATCGGGCATCTGAAGGTCAGCACTAAGCCCCCAGCGGAAACGGCTGAGCAAACGCTCCTGCACTCCTTCAAGGTCTTTTGGTGCCTTGTCTGATGAGAGAATTAATTGTTTACCGCTTTGATGTAAATGATTGAAGATGGCAAAGAATGCATCCTGCGATTTTTCTGCACGGCTGAAAAACTGCACATCATCTATAATTAATACGTCAACTAATTGATAGAAATGAATGAAATCATTGATTGCATTGTTTCGGCTGTGATCAACAAACTGGTTAATGAATTTTTCAGAACTTACATATAATACCACTTTGTTGGGGTGCTGGCGTTTTACTTCATTACCCACTGCCTGTGCAAGGTGCGTTTTACCTAAACCCACACCACCATAAATAACTAAAGGATTAAATGATGTGGCTCCTGGTTTTTCTGCAACTGTTTTGCCGGCTCTGCGAGCAACACGGTTACAATCACCTTCAATAAAAGAATCGAATGTATAGTTGGGATTCAACTGCGGATCGATCTGCACCTTTTTCAAACCCGGTATTACAAACGGGTTTTTAACAGGATTGTTTATGACCAGCGGGAAATCCATTTCGTTATTTGTATAAGTTTTATAACCATGACCAGGCACATCCATTGTGATAGGCTGGTTATTATTGTTTCCACTATCCATCATGATACGGTACTCAAGATTAGCTTCCTTACCAAGTTCACGTTTCAATGTTTTAGCAAGCAACGTAACATAATGTTCTTCCAGGTATTCAAAGAAAAACTGACTGGGAACCTGGATCGTAAGAATCTTATTTTTTAATTCAACTGGTCTGATTGGTTCAAACCATGTTTTAAAATGTTGCCACTCTACAATATCCTTTATGATGGTTAAACAACTTTTCCAAACTTGTTCAGCCGTTTTCGTCATTGTTCCAAAAGCAGTTTATATAATGAGTTAATAATGTTCCTGTCTGTCTCTTTAGGCTATTCTTCATAATGAAAAAACACTATGAAAAAACTTGAGGGGGAAGGCGAATATCAACACTTTTTGTGGAAAAAAAAATTTTTTATTCCCCTGTTTTTTTACCTACTGACAATGCTTTTGCTGATGTCATATTTTTCTTTTTATATTTAAAAAATTCATAATCTAATCTGCCTAATTGTAATCCTGCCCAACCAACCTGGTTGATCAAAACATCTTCACTGTTTTTATTTTTTACTAACACAGGTTCATTTAAGAACGTATGTGTATGACCACCAATGATGAGATCAACATGTTCTGTTTCTTTTGCAAGAATCAAATCACAAATCCTGTTGGGATTTTCACGGTACTGATATCCCAAATGCGACAAACAGATCACCATATCACAATCTTTATCACGCTTCAGCATTGCTGCTGTTTCGTTCAAACTCTGAATCGGATCAAGATACTTTGTGTTGCCGGCAAGATTATCGGGCACCAATCCTTTCATTTCAATACCAACACCTGTAACGCCAATCTTTAATTTTCCTTTCTTAAATATTTTATAAGGCTGCGATTTATTTTCCATAGGTG
>JAACZX010000053.1 GCA_009996555.1 Chitinophagaceae bacterium
AAGAAAATACCCACTCCTTTTGAGCGAATGAGTTTGATGACTGTTTCTATCTGCTGCAATAACGCTTCATTGGCTTCCTGGAAAACAAGATGTGCTTCATCAATAAACAACACCAGCTTGGGTTTATCCATATCGCCTTCTTCAGGCAATGTAGCATACAGCTCGGCCAACAAACTCAGCATGAACGTAGAAAAAAGTTTTGGCCTGTCCTGCAGTTCCAATACACGCAATATGCTGATCATTCCACGCCCATCATCTGCAATACGCATCAGGTCATCTACTTCAAAACTGGGTTCACCAAAAAATGCATCGGCTCCCTGTTGCTGCAGTTCAATTACTTTACGAAGGATGGTGCCGGTTGATGAAGTGGAAATTTTACCGTAATCTTTTTCAATGGTTGATTTGCCTTCATCACTTATATACTGTATCACCTTAATAAAATCCTTCAGGTCAAGTAACGGCATTTTATTATCATCACAAAACTTAAAGATCATGGCAACAATCCCTTGCTGCGTATCATTCAGTCCTAATATTTTTGATAACAGAATCGGACCAAACTCACTCACGGTAGCTCTTAACCGCACACCTTTTTTATCATCGCTCAACGTCATTAACTCCACCGGAAATGCAGAAGGCTTGTATTCGCCACCCATTAATTGCAAACGCTCTTCGATCTTTGCATTGCTTGCGCCAGCTTCAGCAATACCGCTCAGGTCGCCTTTAATATCCATCAATACAACAGGCACGCTTGCATCACTTAATCCTTCCGCTATTACCTGTAATGTTTTTGTTTTACCTGTACCTGTTGCACCTGCAATTAATCCATGACGGTTCATTGTTTTTAACGGCAGTAACACATCAGCAGTTTTTACCACCTGCTTATCAAGCATAGCAGTACCAATACGAAACGATTCGCCTTTAAATGTATATCCCTGTTGCACTGCGGTAAGAAAGTCCTGTGTATTTGCCATAATAAAAACTTTTCTGAAAGATAAGATTTTGAATGAGACCTTGGCGTTACAAACTTACCTGTTTGTGGTATTGCAAAACAAAACTTCCGTTGATAGTTTTACATGCAACAATTTTCTCAGCAATCGTAACGTAAACGCTGCATTTTCTATGCGGCGTTTTTTTATACCCTTTTGCGGTATCTACCTGAAAGTGGTATTGTAACAATCATAACAGGAGAATAGCTTTGCCTCACATTAATCATTCAACCTAAATCAAAAAATCATGAACAAGTTTATTGTTGCAATCATTGCATGTAGTTTCATTTTTATTTCCTGCAAAAAAGAAAGCTGCCCCGCCCCTGAGTCTCCATCGCTTATTGGATTGTGGCAGGGAAAATATGGCGGAACAACCAGTTACCCCAACTTGGGTTATTCGGCTCTTTTCCGTTCAAACGGTACTGTACGCATTTTTGATGGAACAGATACTGCCACAGCTACAAAAGCAGAAGGCACTTACACCTTATCCGGTTCTACTGTTACAGCAACCTATACTTACTTAGGCAGCGGACCGCAATACTCCATCTCTGCAACTGTTGATTCTAAATTCAGTTTTCTTGAAGGAACTTACGGAAGCGGAACCAATACCACAAACGGTGGCAAGTGGTTTATGGTAAAAAAATAATTTCTGGTTTCTATAGTAGTTATACGGCATCCTGTTTTTACGGGATGCCTTTTTCTTTTATAACTCCTCTTCACGCTCCAGCATAAGAATGGCGCTTTGCGGAACAATAAAATATTTTTCACTTTCATAGATCACTTCTGTTGCACCGCTCAGTAAGAAAATGGCCAGGTCGCCTTCCCTTGCCTGCAGCGGCACATATTTCACCTGCTCATCTTCACTTTTCCATGGTTCATCATCCACCGGCATGGGAATAGCATAACCCGGGCCTGTTTTTATAACATAACCCTGCTGTACTTTTTCTTTTTCCTGTACGCCGGGCGGCAGGTACAAACCGCTGGCAGTACGTTCGTCTTGTGTTGCCGGCTTTATAAGAATACGATCGCCAATTACAATCAACTTTTTAAACCGATTATCGGAAGTAATACGCATAATTTCCAGTTTGTGCTGCAAAAATACAGGTTGTACTTTTTAAACTCCGTTCGCCGTATAGATTGGGCAAAGGTTTTTGCAGCACTCTTTAACAAAATATTCAGCAGCGAACCATCCAACTACCAAAAGCTTTAACTTTATTTGACAATAAATTTTATACGATGGAAGAAGCAAAATCAAAAGTATTATTGGTTGAAGATGACAGCAGTTTTGGAAATGTGCTCAAGAATTACCTGGAGTTGAATGATTTTGATGTGGTGCTGGAGCGTGACGGGCGCCTGGGCCTTGCCGCTTTTCAACGGGAAAAATTCGATATCTGCCTGCTGGATGTAATGATGCCGCATGTAGACGGTTTTACATTGGCGGAAGAGATCAGGGATATTGATCCGGATGTGCCTTTGTTCTTCCTGAGTGCAAAAACAATGAAGGATGATATTTTAACCGGCTATAAACTGGGTGCTGACGATTACATCACCAAACCGTTCGACAGTGAAGTGTTGCTGATGAAGATCAAAGCCATTTTGAAACGCAACGAAGAAACCAAGCATGAAACAGAAAACAAAGAATTTGATCTTGGGGTGTATCATTTCAATCCAAAACTTAGAGAGTTAACGATTGAAGGCAAAACGCATACACTTTCACCAAAAGAAAGCGAACTACTCCGCATGCTTTGCGAATACAAGAATGATCTGTTACCAAGAGAAACAGCATTAAAACGTATATGGGGCAGCGATACTTATTTCAACGGCCGCAGTATGGATGTGTACATTGCCAAATTGCGCAAGTACCTGAAGGACGATCCGAAAGTGGAGATCGTAAACATTCATGGGAATGGCTTCAGGCTGGTAGTGTCTGAGTAAGTGAAATTTAAAATGAAAAATATAGAATGAGAAATGAAGAAGTGTTTTACTTTTTTATTTCTCATTTTTCATTTGGTGTTTCTCATTCTTCCGGCTTGGGGTTGTAATACTCTTTATTGCACTGTTCAATAAAGCTGAGTATCTCTTTTCGTCCACGGTATTTTACAGCCGAGCTTACAAAACTCTGTGGCAGAAATTGCCAGGTTTGTCCCAATGCAGTTAAAAATGTTTTTACCATAGCTGCCACTTCTTTTTGTGTGCTTTTATCTGCTTTTGTAAACACAATGGTAAAGGGTATTTCCCACTCGCCCAGTTGATTGATAAATTCAAGATCGATTTCCTGTGGTTTATGCCTGCTATCAATCAACACAAATAAATTCACCAGGTTTTCACGCTTGCGGATATAATTCTCGATCATTTTGATCCATTGCTTCCGCTTGCCCTGCGCAACCTTTGCATAACCATAACCCGGCAAATCGACCAGGTACCAACCGGTTTTTTTGTTGGTCTTCTCGTTCAGGCTTTCAATTACAAAATGATTGATCATTTGTGTTTTACCCGGCGAAGCACTGGTTTTTGCCAGTTTCTGGTTATTGCAGATCATGTTAATGAGCGATGATTTGCCCACATTACTGCGGCCAATAAATGCATATTCGGCTTTATCGGGTTTAGGGCACTGCTCAACTGATGGGCTGCTGACGAGGTATGTTGCTGAATGAATGTTCACGGGCTGCAAGATAGTTTTAAATGGTTAAAGGTTAAGAGTTGAAGGTTATGTGTACCGGTGCTGCATTTCCCCGTTAAACAATCGGAAAAAGATTTGAAGCGAAATACAGGTATTTTCTACACTTAACCCGTAACATTTAACCCTTAACTTTTCCATGCATATCTTTGCCCACCATGAGCGAACAATACGCACACGACAATGTAGTACCCGACAAAGCATCGGAACAAAGCAAGAAAAAGCAGGTGGCAGAGATGTTCGATGACATTGCCCCCCGATACGATTTTCTCAACCGTTTTCTTTCTGCAGGCATTGATGTAAGCTGGCGAAGAAAGGCCCTTGCCAAACTGGAAGCATTAAAACCACAACTGATGCTGGATGTGGCTACCGGCACAGGCGATGTGGCGATTATGGCGGCCCGTCAGTTGCAACTGCAAAAGATCATTGGCATCGACATCAGCGAAAAAATGCTGGAAGGTGGGCGTGAAAAAGTGAAAACCAAAGGTTTAGAACAGATCATTGAGCTGAAAAGCGGTGACAGCGAAACAATAAACTTTCCTGATAACACGTTTGATGCAGTAACTGTAGCGTTTGGGGTACGTAATTTCGAAAACCTTGAAAAAGGGATCAGTGAAATTTACCGTGTGTTGAAACCGGGTGGCCGGTTGGTGGTACTGGAGTTTTCAAAACCAAAACTACCGGGTGTAACACAGGCTTATCAACTTTATATGAGCATTGTGGCTCCGCAGGTAGCAGGCGCTTTCAGTAAAAACAAAAAAGCCTATCAATATCTGAACAAAAGCATCAATGCATTTCCTGAAGGAAAGAATTTTGTGGCTGTTCTGAATAAAACCGGATTTATAAACACTTCATGCAAACCTCTTACGCTCGGCATATGTACAATTTACTGCGGCGACAAATAACCGTTACCCTTTTCCTGTTTGGTATTGCCATTACATCCTTTGCTCAACAACGTGAAATAAACCTGCCCAACCACGAGCAGAAGCCTTATTATTTTGGTATTACGCTGAGTGGTAACAGCGCTTATTTTCAGATGAATCATCATTCAAAATTTTTGCAGGATGATAGTGTGGCAACAGTAGGCTCAACAAGTGGTGCCGGGTTTGGCCTGGGTTTGCTGGGTACATTACGATTGGTGGATCATTTGGAAGCAAGGGTAAACCCCCAACTTATTTTCGCAACACGTGGTATCAACTATTATCTCAATTACCCATTGACCGGTGAAAAAAACTGGCAGCAAAAAACGGTAGAAAGTATTTACATCAGTTTGCCCTTGCAATTAAAATTCAGCAGTGACCGTATTGATAATTTCCGTGTGTATTTACTGGGTGGTGGTAAATTTGATTATGACCTTGCCAGCAACAGCCAGGCACGCCGTGCGGAAGATCTGATTAAACTCAATAAATCTGCATTGGGTTATGAATTAGGATTAGGTTTCCACTTCTACTTTCCTACATTCATTATGAGCCCGGAGATAAAATTCAGCAACAGTTTTCAGAGTGTGCATGCAAGAGATCAATACCTTATTTACTCAAACGTGATTGATAAAATGCAGGCAAGAATGCTTGTGTTTAGTATCCATTTGGAGGGATAATACAATAGAAACACGGATGACGCTGATTTAAGCTGATAGGTGCAGATGATTTCAAACTGATTGAAGTTCTCTTTTTTCTGTAGGCATTTACGCAATAACTAATCCGTGTTTATCCGTTTCATCTGTGTCATCAGCGATTCTATCATCCATCAGTAATCATAATCTCTATACCACAAATTCATCCGCACTCCTAATCCTATCATAGTTGTGTTTTGTGCAGCTGCATTGCCTTTTGTAAATCGGCGAAAGAGCAGGTTGGCATCAATAAAAATATTTTCATACACTTCGTAACTGGCAAGGAACAACGCATTTACACCTGTGCTTTGTACTCCATTGAGCGTGGTGTAACCATAATTACCTGTGCGGCCATCGGTATTCAAACGCAAAATATCAGCACCGGAATTACGGCCGCTTGCACTGTCAAGTCCCTGCTTCCAGTAAATGAGCCGGCCGGTTAAATTCAGTTTGCCGATGGGCTGGTAACGTACCACAGCAATCAATTCATTAAAGTTTGCTCCCAGCGGATGTGCCAATGGCAGATTGTAATGTGTGTAACTCGATACCGAATCAAAATGCGAATACGTGAACGGACGAACTTTGTTCCATTCCAGCTGCAGATCTAGATTATTTACATTGGCCACATCAATATATTTTAACCCAAGTTGTGAACCTGTTTTGTTTCCCCACCAGCTGCGGTCTTTGCGTAATTCTCCAAAATTAAATTCATCAATTGCCAGTTGACCATACAGTTGCAAACGGTTAAACAAGTTGGCTTTAAAATCGGCACCCACCAATGCATTGTCACTGCTGCCAAGGTTACCTTCCACCGTGCGGTAGAAAATGATGGGGTTCATATAACCAAACTCAAATTTATCTTTCCGTCCAAACACTACCCCTTCAAACAAACCAATATTCAGCCACGGAAATACATTCATGCTCAAGTGGTGCATAGCCGCATACTTCTTAGGAACCAGTGCATTGCTGCTGTTACTTTTACCATTTGTATGCAATTCCATAAACAGGTTCTGGTAATTGAATTTCCAGATGCGGGTGTTGAGTTTTACAAAGAGTTGATTAGCGCCAAAATCGCTCAGGAATAAACTACGGTAACCGTTGCCAATAAAATTGCGGTCGTACCCGATCTGGAAGTTGATATACCTGGCTGCATTGAATGTAAATGAACCACGTGCATCGAAATAATCAACGGCAGTTTGTTTGAAATTTTTATAAAAGTTTGCGCCGGGCACCGCTGCCAAACTATCAATCCAGTTCTGCACAAACAAAGGACCACGCTCCTGCACATCCATTGCCATGGCACTAAACCCAACACGGTTGCCAATATTACCACGCACATTTAACCCACGCTGGTTAATAAAAATATTCTGCGAGGTATTATTCAGCTCTGCCGATTGACGGTAGTTGATCATTGGATTAATGGCAATAAAAAAATCATCGCCATATTTTTCAATAAAACTGGCAGGTGTTTTATAAAAATGTTTCAGGAAAGGTTTCTTACTCTTGAAGATAGCCCGGTCGCCTTTTACCCATTCCTGGTTATTGAGGTACAGGCTGCGTAAATTGTATTGATCTGTTTTGCTTAAACGCAATGCAGTATCCACGCTGTAAAACATGGGTGTTACTGCCAGCAACGAATCGGCCTTGGCACCCAGCCACTGCACTGCATAACGCCTGTCGTATGGTTTTGATGTGGTGAAATTCAGATCACTGATATTACCCGTCTTCAGTTCAAGCCGGTCAATAAAGTGCAGGTGCTTCGACTGCTGCTGCAGGTAGGTACTTTGTGCTGCGGAAAAAAAGGGAGCGGCAAGAAGAGCGAACCATAGACTGCATTTGCTAAATTGCATGCGGTTGTGTTTTAAGGGTAAAAATAAGCGATAGCAACGACACAATACACTGAAACTTACCCAAGCCAATACAACCATCCAGTAATTTTAAACCCGATTATCTGATAACATAAATATGGCACAAAACTATTTGCTGAAGAACTGTTTGCTGGTGAATGAAGGAAGCATTACAAACGCTGATGTTCTTATTAAAAACGGACGGATCGAAAAGATCGCATCATCGATTACCAATACCGATGCTGTAACAGAAATAAATGCTGAAGGCAAGTACCTGCTTCCCGGTGTAATTGATGACCAGGTGCATTTTCGTGAGCCCGGCCTTACACACAAAGCATCCATTTACACTGAAGCAAAAGCAGCAGTTGCAGGAGGTGTTACCAGTTTTATGGAAATGCCCAATACCGTACCCAACGCACTCAATCTTGAATTACTTGAACAGAAGTACAGTATTGCTGCAAACACATCGCTTGCCAATTATTCGTTTTACATGGGCACCAGCAATGCAAGTGCCGATGATACATTGAAAGCAAATGATTTTAAAAACAATATTTGCGGCATAAAAATATTCATGGGAGCAAGCACCGGTAATATGCTGGTGGATAATTACAACACACTCGATAAAGTATTTCGTGAAAGTGAAATGCTGATTGCCACGCATTGCGAAAGTGAAAGCATCATTAAAGCAAACTACGAACGGCTGAAAGCAGAAAAAGGCGAGCTCAATCCTGCTGATCATCCATTGGTGCGTGATGAAAATGGTTGTTATGAATCATCACTCATGGCCATACAGATAGCAAGACAATACAATACACGTTTACACATCCTTCACATCAGCACAGCAAAAGAACTGGAGCTGTTTGGCAACATGATGCCGCTGAAAGAAAAACGCATTTCCAGCGAAGTGTGTGTGCATCATCTGCATTTTACTGCTGATGATTATGCAACGCTTGGCTATAAAATAAAATGCAACCCGGCCATTAAAGCAAAAGAAAACAAAGAAGCCTTGTGGAAGGCATTGCTTGATGACCGTATTGATGTAATTGCAACTGATCATGCACCGCATACATGGGAAGAAAAACAAGGCAGCTATGAAAATGCACATGCCGGATTACCATTGGTACAACACCCTTTGTTACTGATGCTGCATTATTACAAAGAAGGCCGTATTTCCCTGGAACGTGTAGTTGAAAAAATGAGCCATGCGGTAGCAGATTGTTTTCAGATCAAAGAAAGAGGCTATATCCGTGAAGGATATTTTGCTGATCTTGTATTGGTTGATCTCAACAAACCGTCAACAGTTTCAAAAGATAATCTATTTTACAAATGCGGATGGAGCCCGCTGGAAGGCTTTACATTTCCTGCAACCGTTACACACACATTTGTAAATGGTCATCTTGTTTATGGAAACGAAGGCTTTGATGAATCTCAGAAAGGGCAACGTTTATTATTCGACCGGATTTAAATATTATACAGGCAATCATCTTGGAAATAGATAAAGTCACATACTACGATCTTTCGATCTTCAATAACGAAGAAGAATATTCATTGTTTCACCGTATTGATTTCTGCAATACAATAGGTGGACGTATTAAGCTGGAATACCTGCTTGCACACCCGCACAAGCAGCTTTCAAAAATTCAGCAAACGCAGCAAACCTTGCAACATATCGGATCGTTGGCAGACCAGTGGCCTGTTGAGATCACCAACGGAACTATTTTGGTGATTGAAAAATATTATGGTTATCCCTTTGAAAAAATACCGGACAGCTACTCGCCTGTTCCTGCATTTTTATACCGTGTGTTTGATGCGCCTGATTTTCGATTGGTGCGCTTCACTGTAGGTCACTTTCTTGATTTTCTGCGTGGCATGGATAAACTGCAGCAACTGTTATGGAAAGACGATGCAGCTCCCTTACTGCAACTACTCCTGCACGACATACGCAAACATCTGCAGCATACACGCATCCGTGAAATGATTGCGGCCACCGGCAACCTTTCACCACAAAAAATGCTGCAGTTTGGTCATTACCTGCGTTACAATTTTAAAAGTGAAGCAGAGCGATTGATCGACCTGTATCATCAGCTGGATGCATATTACAGCATGGCGAAGGCAGTACAGAAATTCAACCTGCAGTTTCCTGTTGTAACAGAAAGCAGGGAACCAATGATACAGGCCAAAGGTTTGTATCACTTACTGCTGCAAACACCGGTAGCTTATGATGTAACGCTGAATCCGCAAACAAACTTTCTTTTTCTTACCGGTGCTAACATGGCTGGTAAAAGCACATTTATCAAATCGGTAGGCTGTGCTGTGTACCTTGCTCATTTAGGTATGGGTGTTCCTGTGGCACAAATGGAATTAAGTTTGTTTGACGGGCTGTTGAGTAATATACAGGTGCAGGACAATATTGTAAAAGGCGAAAGCTATTTTTATAACGAAGTACAGCGAATCAAAAATACTGTTCTGAAGATCACGGATGGAAGAAAATGGCTGGTGCTGATCGATGAATTATTTAAAGGCACCAACATACAGGATGCCATGCATTGCAGTACTGCTGTTATTAAAGGGCTGGTAAAGATCAAAAATTCATTGTTCATACTGTCTACTCACTTATATGAAATTGGAGACGATCTGAAACCATATCCCAATATTTCGTTCCGTTACTTTGAAACAACAGCTAC